>NZ_JASHKY010000031.1:0-54331 GCF_030056935.1 Rhodococcus sp. IEGM 1302
TCATCAACACCGGCTTCCTCGACCGCACCGGCGACGAGATCCACACCTCCATGGAAGCCGGCGCGATGGTGCGCAAGGCCGAGATGAAGAAGCAGAAGTGGATCGGCGCCTACGAGGACTGGAACGTCGACACCGGTCTGGCCTGCGGTCTGCAGGGCAAGGCTCAGATCGGCAAGGGCATGTGGGCCATGACCGAGTTGATGGCGGACATGCTCGAGCAGAAGATCGGTCACCCCAAGGCCGGCGCCAACACCGCGTGGGTACCTTCGCCGACCGGCGCAACGCTGCACGCGACGCACTACCACCGCGTCGACGTGTTCGCTGTTCAGGACAGCCTGAAGGGAAAGCCGCGTGCGAGCGTCGACGACATCCTGACCATCCCGCTCGCTCCCAGCACCGACTGGACGGACGCGGAGAAGAAGGAAGAGCTCGACAACAACTGCCAGTCCATCCTCGGCTACGTGGTCCGTTGGATCGACGCGGGCGTCGGCTGCTCCAAGGTTCCCGACATCCACGATGTCGCGCTCATGGAGGATCGCGCCACGCTGCGCATCTCGAGCCAGCTACTCGCCAACTGGCTGCGTCACGGCATCGTCAGCGAGAGCGACGTTGTCAGTGCACTCGAGCGCATGGCCCCGGTTGTCGACCGTCAGAACGAGGGCGACGCCGAGTACCGCAACATGGCACCTGATTTCGATTCCAACATCGCGTTCCAGGCTGCCAAGGAACTCATCCTCGAAGGCGCGAAGCAGCCCAGCGGATACACGGAGCCGATCCTGCATCGCCGCCGCCGCGAGTACAAGGCCGCCAACGCCTGATTTCACCTTCTTCGAACTCGAAGCTGAACCCGAACAGCCTCGGCACCGCTCCCGGTGTCGAGGCTGTTCGCGTAGGCCCCGAAGTTTCGTCACTAGACTGGCCGAGGACACAGTCCGTTCAACAGACATTCTTCGAGTGACCAAGGTAGGGCAAGGTACGTGGGCGAACATCGCGGCGGGTCAGGCGCCAGAGGTATCAGTAAGGGGCCGATTCTCGTCGTCGTGCTGATCGTCTTGATCGTGGCAGGCTTCTTCGGATGGAAGGCCCTCAGCAACCGGATCGACGATCAGGGACAGCAGGCAGCCGGTACGTGCGTCGAGGGCAACAAGACACTCGACGTCACCGCGGATCCGTCCATAGCCCCACAGGTCGAGGAACTGGCGAAGCGGTACACCCAGACCTCGCCGGTGGTGCGTGATCACTGCATCGCCGTCGTGGTGCACGGTGCGCCGTCCGCGTCGGTCTCGACGGCACTCGAAGCCGGTCCGGCGGCCCCCTGGGACGACGCAGCATTGGGACCGCGTCCCTCCCTGTGGATCCCGACGAGTTCGTTCGAACTCGCGCCACTGTCGGGCAAGGCCGTGATCAACGGTGATCCTCGCTCGCTCGCGAGTTCCCCGATCGTTCTGGCAGCCGGTCCCGAGACCGCGGCAGCATTGGCCGGCGCAGCATCGAGTTGGAAGTCTTTGCCTTCCGATCTGACGGTCGCCCTGCCGGTCGGAAGTACCGAAACCTCGATGGCTGCACAGGCGATCGCTGCCGACGTCGCCGATGCGGGTGCCGGTCCGGTCACGACGGATCAGGCGAAGTCCGCTCAGGTCAACGCTGCGCTCAGTGCACGGGCGTTGCAGTTCCAATCCTTGCCGACTCCCCCCTCGTCCACCGCCGAAGCCCTCGGAGCACTGAGCGCCGGAACACCGGATTCGGTGAAAGCCGTTCCGGCCACGGAACAGTCGATAGCGCAGAGCGCGAACGCGGCGATGACGACGTACTCCCCCGCCGGCGCAACGCCAGTCGCGGACTATCCGGCGGTCATCGTCTCGGGCAGCGGGATCGACGAAACCGCGTCGCGCGCAGCGGCACAGTTTGCCGATTTCATGCGTGAGCCGAATCAGTCACAGTTGTTCGTCGGCGCCGGTTTCCGGGTCGAGGGCCAAGACCTTCCCGATCTCGGGGCGGTGTCCCCGGCCAAGATCTCGTCCACGTTGAAACCGGCTTCGGCGGAGACCGCAGCGGCGCTCGGTGACATAGTCGCCAACCCGGTCTCGCCGCGTAGTGCCACCATCCTGATGGACACGTCGGCGTCGATGGGTACCGACGACGGTGGCACTACCCGCTTGGCGAACGTTGCCTCGGCGGTGAATACCCAATTGGGTCGCAGCCCTGACGCTTCGGACATCGGCCTTCGCGAGTTCAGCACGGGCACCGACGGAAAACCGTCCGAGCGCATCCTGGTTCCGGGCGGTTCACTGTCCGAGCCGAATCGGCGTGCCACGATCACCGATTTCCTCAACGGGCTTCGGGCCGGCGGAAAGACCTCCAAATACCCGGCGCTTGCCAGCTCCTACAAAGCCGCCGTGGACGGTTTCGACGCGGGGCGAGTCAACTCGGTGCTGCTGATCACCTCGAGTACGCCTGACGAATCCACCACGACGCGAGCCGAACTGCTCAGCGCGATCGCCGCTGCGGGCAATCCGTCGCGTCCGGTACAGGTCGACGTGATCGTCGTCGGTGCGGGCGACGACGTCTCCACACTCCAAGACGTCTCGGATCGGACGGGCGGCACATTGGTTCGGGTCGATTCGACGTCCGACCCCGCTCTCGCGGCCGCAGTGACCAAGATGCTGTCCTGATGGGGCGCGTCGCGGTTTTTGCAGTCCTTCTCGCCCTTCTGACCTGGTTCCTGCATCGCCGACTCGTTCGCGCCACCGGCATCCCGAGGCGATGGGCTCGTCTCGCCGACACTGCGCTTGTCGTCTTGGCGGTCTCGACGCTCATCGGGGTCGGCAGCGGCGAAGTCTTTCCGACATCGTGGGCGCGACCGATCGGATTTGTCGGATGGGTCTGGCTGGCTTCGTGGCTGTATCTGATTCCCGGACTGCTCGTGATCGGCCTGTTCGCCGGGATCGGTCGACTACGTGCACGCCACACGGATACCACGACCGAAGTCGACCCAGCCAAGCGTCGTACGTTGCAGTTGGCTACGGCAGCAGTCACTCTCGCGGCGATCGGCACCGCCGGCTACGGCGTCTACGAGGCGTCGGGCCCCAAGATTTCCCGCGTCCGCGTGCCGCTCGCTCGCCTACCTGAGGGCTTCAACGGATACCGGATCGCCTTCATCACCGACCTGCACGTGGGACCGGCCCGCGGGGTCGACTTCACCCGCAAGGTGGTCGATATCGTGAACTCGCAGAATGTCGATCTGATCGCGATCGGCGGCGACCTCGTGGACGGAACCGTCGCGAAAGTTGCTCCCGATCTTGCTCCGCTCGCCGATCTTCGGGCGCCCGACGGAATCTTCGGAGTCAGCGGAAACCACGAGTTCTACGCCGACGACGGCGGCAAATGGCTCGACGTGTGGGAGACATTGGGGATCACCACACTTCGCAACAGCCGCACCTCGATCCAGCATGGCGGCGATACCATCGACATCGTGGGCATCCACGACTACACGTCGCCGGACCCGTACGAGCCGAACCTGACTGCCGCGCTCGCAGGTCGCGATCCGAATACTTTCGCCTTGCTTCTCGCGCACGAACCGCGTCAAGCGATCGAGGCATCCGAGATGGGTATCGATCTGCAACTGTCCGGGCACACTCACGGCGGTCAGATGTGGCCGCTGCGGTATCTCGTTCCGCTGCAGCAGCCTTCGGTGCAAGGCTTGGACAGGGTCGGAAACACAGTGCTGTACACGACGCGTGGCGCCGGGGCTTGGGGTCCGCCGGTACGCGTCGGCGCCCCGCCGGAGATCACTGTTCTCGAACTCGTACGCGAGAGGTGATGATCTCCGGCGGGCACACGCCTTAGTTGCCTGCGAACGCTTCGATCGGCGGGCAGGAGCAGACCAGGTTGCGGTCGCCATGTGCACCGTCGATACGACGCACGGACGGCCACACCTTCGGGCGAGCCTTGCCACGCGGGAAGACGGCGATCTCACGCGAGTACGGGTGATCCCACTGCGCTGCAATGCTTCCCGCAGTGTGGGGAGCACCGCGTAGCGGGTTGTCCTCCACCGTCCACTCGCCCGCTCCGACGCGATCGATTTCGCCGCGAATGGCGATCATCGCCTCGCAGAACTCGTCGATCTCTTCGAGGTTCTCGCTCTCGGTGGGCTCGACCATCAGTGTGCCGACCACGGGGAAGCTCATGGTCGGAGCATGGAAACCGTAGTCGGCCAGACGCTTTGCGACGTCGTCGACGGTGACGCCGGTGTCCTTGGTCAACCCCCGGAGGTCGAGGATGCACTCGTGCGCGACCATGCCGTTCTCGCCGGTGTAGAGAACCGGGAAGTACTCGTCGAGTCGACGCGCGATGTAGTTGGCCGACGCGATGGCGGTCAGGCTGGCGCGGCGCAGGCCCGCAGCACCCATCATCCGGATGTAGGTCCAGGTGATGGGCAGAATGGACGCACTGCCGTACGGCGCCGCCGAGATCGTTCCTCCACCACCGAGTTCGGGGGCCATCGGGTGTCCGGGCAAAAACGGCGTCAAGTGTGAGCGCACACCGATCGGGCCGACGCCGGGTCCGCCGCCGCCGTGCGGGATGCAGAAGGTCTTGTGCAGATTCAGGTGGCTGACGTCGCCGCCGAATCGGCCCGGACGGGCAAGGCCGACAAGCGCATTGAGGTTGGCGCCGTCGACGTACACCTGGCCACCGGCGTCGTGTACCGCTGCACAGATGTCGGAGATCTCGTGCTCGTAGACACCGTGTGTTGAAGGGTAGGTGATCATGATCGCGGCGAGACGCTCGGCGTGATCGGTGATCTTCGCGCGCAGATCGTCGACGTCGACGTCACCGTTGGGACGGCAGGCGACAACCTCGACGCGCATCCCGGCCATGACGGCAGAAGCCGCGTTGGTGCCGTGAGCACTCGACGGAATGAGGCAGGTGTCGCGGTGGTCGTCGCCCCGGCTGAGGTGGTAGTTGCGGATCGCGAGCAGGCCCGCGTATTCCCCCTGGCTGCCGGCGTTGGGTTGCAGGCTGACGTTGTCGTAGCCGGTGACCGCGACCAGCCAGTCTTCGAGATCCTTGATGATCTTCAGCAGACCGGGCGCATCCGATGTCGGCGCGAACGGATGGATCGCGTTGAACGCGGGCCAGGTGATGGATTCCATCTCGGCGGTCGCATTGAGCTTCATGGTGCACGAACCCAGCGGGATCATGCTGCGATCGAGGGCGATGTCCTTGTCGGACAGCGCGCGCAGGTAGCGAAGCATTGCCGTTTCCGTACGGTAACGGGTGAAGGCTTCGTGCTGCAGGTAGTCGGAGGTGCGCTCCTGAGCAGCCGGAACCGAATTGCCCTCGGCTTCGATGGCGACAACAGCATCCTCGATCCCGAACGCGTCGAGCACGGCAAGGACGTGGTCGGCGGTCGTGGCCTCGTCGCAGGAGATACCGACATGATCGGCATCGACCAGACGCAGGTTGATCCCGGATTCCTTGGCCGCAGCGACGACGTCGGCCGCCTTGCCCGGAACCTGAGCGAGCACGGTGTCGAAGAACGAATCGTGGACGACGGTCACGCCGCCTTCGCGCAGGCCGTTTGCCAACGCGTGTGCGCGGGCAGCGACGCGCAACGCAATCGCCTTGAGTCCCTCGGCGCCGTGGTAGCTCGCGTACATCGCAGCGAGGATGGCGAGGAGCACCTGAGCGGTACAGATGTTGGACGTCGCCTTCTCGCGGCGAATGTGCTGCTCACGTGTCTGCAGCGCCAGGCGGTACGCCTTGTCTCCGTCTGCGTCGATGGAGACGCCGACCAAGCGGCCGGGCAGCTGACGCGCATGCTTGGAGTGCACGGCCAGGTAACCGGCGTGCGGTCCGCCGTATCCCATGGGAACACCGAAACGCTGGGTGGTTCCGAAGCACGCATCCGCGCCGAGCTCACCGGGTGAGGTGATGAGCGTCATCGCGAGGAGGTCGGCGCCGACGGCAACCAGTGCGCCGCGCTCGTGAGCTTCCGCGATGATCGAGGTGTAATCGACGACTCGTCCCGAGGCACCTGGGATCTGGGCGATGACGCCGAAGAAGTCACCTTCCGGAAGACCAGCGGTGAGGTCCGCGGAGACGATCTCGATGCCGAGCGGCTCGGCGCGAGTCTCGATGACGGCGAGGGTCTGCGGGTAGAGATCGGCGTCGACGACAAATCGTGGGGACTTGCTGCGGTTCGCGCGGCGCAGGAGCGTCATGGCTTCGGCAGCGGCGGTGGCCTCGTCGAGCATCGACGAGTTTGCCAGTTCCATGCCGGAGAGATCGGCGACCATGGTCTGGAAGTTGAGGAGGGCTTCGAGACGGCCCTGGCTGATCTCCGGCTGATACGGGGTGTACGCGGTGTACCAGGCCGGGTTCTCGATGATGTTGCGCAACAACACCGGCGGCGTCAACGTGTCGAAGTAGCCGAGGCCGATCATCGACGTCGCGACGGTGTTCTGGGCTGCGAGTGCAGTCAGTTCGGCAAGTGCCTCGTGCTCTCCGACCGGAAGCGGCAGAGCGTCGAGTCCGGCAGCGATGCCGTTCGGGGCAGCGTCGAGGATGACGGAGGGAACGGCCTTGGTTGCCAGTTCGTCGAGTGAATCGACCCCGACGAGTTCGAGGATGCGCGCGAGTTCCGCGGCGTTCGGACCGACATGGCGGTCGGCAAATATACGGCTTGCAGCGTCGATCACGACAACTCCCAGACAGATCGGAGGATCAGGACACACACCGAACTGCGGTGTGTTCCTCCCCCTCTGTCGCATGCTCGATTCCCGAGCGCCTGAGAGATTCGGTAGTGATCCGCCGAAGGCGGAAGCCACAGCCTTTCCCCGTCGGCGGGTGGGTTGTCCCACCGCTTTCCAGAGGCGTCGGAGCCCGTACGGTCCTTGGTGCCTGAGAGATTGACGGGGAGGTATTGCTCCTTCGGCGCCCTGATCCCGCTCACGACTGACCTTTGAGACAAAGACTGAAACAAAGACAAGTTCGGTGAATCGGTATCCGAGGCTCTCCCGTACGCCGGCGACGCAGGCTCAGTCTAGTTGACCGAAACGCCTACCTGCACCGTGGCATCCTCCAAAGAGATGTGACGTACGTTATCCGGTTTTGCGGCTGGCGCGATTCTTGCGTCGCGAAGCCAACTCGTCTTCCGGGTTGGGATCACTTTCGCCGCCGTCGGCCCGCTCGGCGGGGAAGTCGGCGATCGTTCCGGTGAGTTCACGCATCGCGCCACTGACTGCGATGCCGAATACGCCCTGCCCACCCTGGAGGAGGTCGACGACCTCTTCGGGGGACGTGCATTCGTACACGGTGGTGCCGTCGGAGAACAGAGTGATGTTGGCAAGATCGCGGACGCCACGCTTACGGAGGTGATCGACGGCAACGCGGATGTTCTGCAGTGAGATGCCGGTATCGAGCAGACGCTTCACGATCTTCAGAACGAGAATGTCCTTGAAGGAGTACAGACGTTGGCTTCCGGATCCGGCAGCGCCACGGATCGACGGAACAACCAACGACGTCCGTGCCCAGTAGTCGAGTTGGCGGTACGTGATCCCGGCGATCTGGCACGCACTGGGTACTCGATATCCGACGAGGTCGTCGGGGATGGAATCGTCCGGGAACAAGCCCGGCTGCAGCTCTTCGGAAGACATTTCTGCAGTCGCGGCACTACCGGCTATGCCCGTCCCGCGCTCATTCGACTGTTCTTCCACTGCCGTCTCCCTCTCGCTTCGCCATCATGTAACCAACCTGTGCTATCAGCAGTCACGAGAATCCCGTGCCGACCGAACTTTCAGATGTGAATCCAAGGCAGGTAATTCCATGAGTGGACTTACCCAGAGTACGCCTCGATCGACAAGGCGAGAAGATCTCCACCGCACGCAACGGTAAGTCCAGGAGGGTGCATGGTCAACGCAACACGCCGACCGAGACTCAACCTCTACTTGAGAGTTGAAGACTAAAGTCCGCAACCAGTCAATTCAGGCTAACCATCAGTGGCTTTGAAATCGTCCGGCGAGATGGTGTCGAGGAATTCCTTGAACTTCTCGACCTCGTCTTCGCGCTCGTCGGGAATGACCAGACCGGCCTCGGCGAGAACAGCCTCCGACGCGAAGATCGGAACGCCGATGCGCAGGGCCAATGCAATCGAGTCCGACGGACGTGCCGAGACAGTGGTCTGCTCGTCGAAGACGAGATCCGCGTAGAAAGTGCCCTCTTGCAGGTCCACGATCCGAACTTCCTTGAGGCTCCGACCGAAAGATTCGATCAAGATCTTGATCAGGTCGTGAGTCAGCGGCCGCGCCGGCTCGACTCCCTGTTGTTCGAGAACAATCGCGGTAGCTTCGGTTTGCCCGATCCAGATCGGCAGGTACCGATCGCCGTCGGACTCTCGCAGCAACAGGACCGGCTGATTCTGAGGCTGCTCGACACGAACTCCGATCACACGCATTTCGCCCATCGAGCTTGCCTCCAACCTGACGTGATCCAGCCGACCGACTCCGATGCGGTCGTACTGAAATTCTATTCGAGTGTGCCCCGCTGATCGAGGAACTCAGCGATCGAGACTTCCCCGAACTGCCGATTTGACCAGACACGTGTGCAAAGTCAGTGACAGAGCGGCCAGCTCCCGCACCATTTCCTCGGCACGATCACGTGCTCCGGCGTCACGACCCTTGGCAACCGGTCCGGCGATCTGAGTCACCAGTCCCGCTTCGCGATCAGCAGCCAACTTGAACGCGCGCAGATGGCGAACCTCCAAGCCGTACTCGGACATCGCCTTAGCGGTGCGCGCCAACGTCACGGCATCCTCGTCGAAGAAGCCCGCCGCGCCGGGAACGACCAAACCGGTGCGGATCAGATCGGTCAGAAACCGATCGTCGATGTCAGCGCGCGCGAGAAGATCCTGACGACCGACTCGAACTTCGCGATCGACCCGGAACGCCTCGGGTGAGACATCGCCCGTAGCGATCGACAGGACGCGAGCACGACGAGGCGCAGGAACTTCTGCACTCACCGTCGCTGCGCCACTGTCGATCGCTTCGAGTTGTTCTTTGATCACTTTGAGCGGCAGGTACTGATCGCGTTGAGCGGTCAGCACGAAGCGAAGACGCTCGCAGTCCTCGACAGAGAATCTGCGGTATCCCGACGGTGTCCGTTGCGGGCTGATCAAGCCCTCGGACTCGAGGAAACGGATCTTCGAAATCGTCACGTCGGGAAAATCTGGACGCAACCGATCCAGCACGGAACCAATCGACATTCCGGGCTGGCTCTGCTGCCGCACTGCCGTCATTAGCTACCCGCACCTGCTGACGACTCGCCGACCTGCGAACCGCCGGCACGAGGGCCGGTGAGGAACACCAGACGGAACTTGCCGATCTGAACCTCGTCACCATTCGCGAGAACTGCCGAATCGACAGGCTCACGGTTGACGTAGGTGCCGTTGAGGCTTCCGACGTCGACGACGTGGAAATCTGCATCTTCCTGACGGAACTCGGCGTGACGACGGCTGACGGTCACGTCGTCCAGGAAGATGTCGCTGTCCGGGTGCCGACCTGCCGACGTCGTCGGCTGATCGAGCAAGAAGCGGGATCCTGCATTCGGTCCCCGCTTGACCACCAGAAGTGCGGCTCCGGCGGGAAGGCCTTCCACGCCCGAAACCGGCTGCTCGGCGGCCGGTGCTGCAGAGGAGGTGTTGTCGAGCTCATTGAGGAAGTCCGCGCGGAAAACCGAAGTGGTCTCCGCCGGCGACTCCCCATAGCCCGCGTCGTTACCGTTCTCGCTCACTGTTTCTCCTCCTGGGTCAATCATCCAGATCATGAATCACTGGACTACGCAGTGCACTTTCTTCACGAGCATCTTTCACAGTCACGTTCGATACGGCCCTGCGCCCCGACTCGGCACATGCGTACCTAACGACCGTACCCTGCGCAGACCGCCGTGTGCAGCGAGACAGGCCGCGACACAACACGAGTTGGCCGGTCCACGCGCAGGTTTTCTACTCGGACGTGAGTCCCTTGTATGCCTCCGCGTCCAGAGTTGCCGCGAGTGCGGCGTCGAGTGTGGCCTCGTCGGCAACCTCGAGTTCGACCAACCAACCCGTGTCGTACGGGTCGGTGTTGACGAGGTCGGGCTGTCCGTCCAATTCACCGTTCGCTGCAAGAACTTTCGCAGTGAACGGAGCAAAGATGTCGGAGACGCTCTTGGTCGACTCGACCTCACCGAGCGATTCACCGGCGGTCACGTCTTCGTCGACAGCGGGAAGCTGGACGAACACGACGTCACCGAGCTGCGACTGAGCAAAGTCGGTGATACCGACTCGAACTGAGGTCGGGCCGGTTCGCTTCACCCACTCGTGCTCCGCGGTGTAGCGCAGATCGGTAGGTGTATCGAGCTCACTCACAGTGGCTTCCTTTCACAGGCCGTCCGAAAGTCGGACGCAAAAAGATCAATTTCCGGGTTGAGCGTATTGGCGCGGATTCAATTGTCGCAAGACGGAGATCGTGACCTGCTGCGATTGCTCGACGGACGACGTTCCGCCATTGCGTGCGACATTGTCGAAGACGCCTCCGGGAATGTTCAACGCTGCCGCCAATGTCGGCGGATCTCCGATCGCGGTCACAGTGTACGGCTGCTCGATCCGGGTTCCGTCCAATTCGATCTCGCCGCCGCGCCCACTCACCCACGAGTTCACGCCGATACGAATGGGTTCGCCGTTCGCACCTGCGATCGAGATGGCTTCGGCACCGGCAGCACGCAGTTCCTGGATGAGATCGAGAATCACTTCCGATCCGACGCCGCCCGCCGGATCTGTCAGGGTCATCGTCACACCCGGTCCAGTGGCCGGAGCGGTCCCCACTTGAATGGAGAGTGAGGTCAGCCGCGCCCGCGCCTCGTCCAGCGCTGCTCCCGTGTTGCCACCGGCTTCCAAAGTGGCAAGCGATTCCTGAAGATTCGCGACTTCCTGCCTCAGCGCGGCTTCGCGCCGATTCAAATTGTCGAGAACCACCAGGAGGTCGGCAGGGCGCGCGGCGTCGAGTGAATCTCCGGCCACTGTGCTGCGTACCTGTGTGGCAATCGCAACGCCGAGCACGCCCAACAGCACAGCAGCGAGGATTGCGAAGACGACGTTGGTGCGGTGTTTGGACGGTGAACGCAACTCGTGACGACCTTCACCCGCAGTGGTGACGGGAGGTTCTTCTTCCGGTTCGGTCGTGGAATGTTCCGCCATGACTCACGCTCCGAACAGTCGGCGTCGCAATGCCGCTGCGTTGCCGAAGATCCGGATACCCAACACGACGACGATCGCCGTCGAGAGTTGAGTACCGACACCCAACTGATCACCGAGCCAGACGATCAACGACGCGACAAGCACGTTGAAGACGAAGGAAACCACGAACACCTTCGCGTCGAAGATTTCGTCCAGATACGCGCGTAGTCCACCGAAGACGGCGTCGAGCGCCGCAACGACAGCGATCGGAAGATAGGGCTGGATCACGTCGGGCACCTGCGGGCTGAAAACTACGCCCAGGACGATGCCGACGACCAGTGCTGCGAGTCCGTACAGGGCGGAACCGGCCTTCATCGAACTCCTTCTGTCACTTGGGTTCTGTGGGTTCTGTTGCCACTCGGACGGCGCGAGGCGCCGCAGGCGGCAGAGTCAACGAATCGTCTTCGGCCACCGCGAAACCGACTCCGTACAGTTGCGAGACGCTAGACATTCTCACGTAGGCGTCGCTGACGACGAATTTCCGCTGCAGTGCTCGCGTGTCTCCGATCGCCTCGACGAGGTACGGGGAGAAAACAGGTTGGTTGTCGACGAGCATCGCGCCGCCCGCCTGACGAATGGTCACCGTCGGCCCGATTCGCACGCCGCCGACGGCGATCGCCTCCGCTCCCCCAGCCCACAGGGCGTTTACGACGGTCTGCAGATCGCGATCGAGGACAACTGTCTTACCGCCGACACTCCGTTGCGACGCATCCGAGAGGTTCGGGCGTCCGGCCGGGTCGGTCAACGTCACCACCAGTCCCTCTCCGTGAACAGCTTCGGCTCCTGCGCCGGATTCGACCGCTCGCAGTTGGTCGAGGACGGCGCTGCCGCGTGCATCGCCTTCGAGCGCCACGCCGCGCGCGGCGTCGACGGCGCCGCCGAGTGAATCGCGGGACGCGGCCAGTGAATCGATTCGATCCTCCGCATCACGGACCTTCGCCACCAACTCGCTTCGAACCTCTTCGGTGCCGGTCACCTGCTTCGTCGCCTGAACAGCCGAGACCGTGACGATGAACCCGATCAACAGTGCGCCGAGGGCCAGCCACGGCCCCGTCTTCGAGGATCTGTTCTTGGTGTGCTCGTGCTGGCGTTCGAATGCAGTTGCCTCGTAGCCCGGGTCGAGATGTTCGGTCATGAGTGACCGAAGCAGCGACGGTACCGGGTTACGACGGACGTCCTCCCCGGTCGACTTCATCGGGGCACGACCTCGTGGGTTCGCGCAACGTCAACGGCCTTGAGCACGTAGATCGCGGCAGTCCACACGTACAGGACGGTTCCCCAGATCAGGAAAGCGAAACCGAAGGCATGGGTGAACGGTCCGATGGCCCAGTCTCCGTGCCCGGCAAGAATCAACGGCAGCGCGAACATCAGTAGGAAGGTCGCAGCCTTGCCGAGATAAACCACCTCGGGCGGTGGCAGGCCACGCCTGCGGTAGATCGGCAGCGTCAACGCAAGCAGAAGATCACGGCCGATGAGTATCCCTGCGACCCACCAGGGAATGAAATCGCGGGCGACGAAGGTGACCAGTGTCGTCACGACGTACAGACGATCGACCAGCGGGTCGAGAAGCGCTCCCAGACGCGAGGTCTGTCCGAGCACTCTGGCCAGCTTGCCGTCGAGCCAGTCGGTGAACCCGCTGAGCATCAGCAGCGCCAATGCCCAGCCGTCCGAGTGCGTGACGAGCAGCAGGTAGGCGAACAGTGGCAGAGCGAGTAGACGCACGATACTGAGCACGTTGGGAACAGTGAGAATCCGATCCGTGGGGATCGGTTCTTGTTCGCCAGAGTTCACTGCACACACCTCGCGTCGTTCGATTGCCGTGCGGCCAGCTTTCCACAGCACGACGGACTATTCGCCGAGGCGCCGTAGCCTGAACTGTCCCGAGCGTGTCGAGCTGCCCCTATCTCCAGGCGAACACCGGCTGCTCGAGCTTGTCGATGCGCGTGTGCCGTCCGTTCAGCACTTCGCGGAACTGATAGATGACGGCTCCGGTCGGCGCATGGATCAGGCTCGTTCGGAACGGCCATTGGATCACCGGGTTCGGTGACTCCTCGATGGTGACGAAGCGCGAGTCCACGTCGAGCTCCTCCGACGTGACGGCATACACCTGGGCCACCTCGTCGGGATTGGGTACCAGTCCCCCGATGTCCTCGCCCGACCACATGACGAACGGCCGGATCACGAATCCCGAACGAGTGACGTAGTCGTCGAGCCGGCCGATGATCTTCGACTCGGGAACGTCGACACCCAGCTCCTCGGAAAGTTCCCGAACCGCTGCCTGTTCGGACGACTCGCCCGGGTCGACGCTTCCGCCCGGCAACGCGAATTGACCGGGGTGGGCGCGCATCTTGCTTGGCCGCTTCGTCACCGGGAACACTGGTGTTCCGTCCGCAGTCCGCATGACGACGATGACCACCGACGCCGAGCGCCTTCCGTCCAATTCGACCGACCGAGGTTCGAAAGCGGCAAGTGAGGCGACCACGTGGTCCCGATTCAGTAAATCTCCGTTCACCATGGCTCGACAGTAGCGCCACGAGACTGAGACCCTCAGCCAGTCTGGTCCATTTTGGCCGCTTCGCCTGATTATCGGTCTGTATTCCTGTCATGCTGAACAGGCAGAATCCACCGTGCGGCATGGCGAGAAGAGAACCTCGATGGCTGAGCAGTCCCAGACCCCCACCCCGCAGACCGACCAGAGCGCGCCGGGCGCGTCGAATCGGGCCTCTCGCTTTGCCTCCGACACGCTGAGCGTCCTGCGGCGTGTGCCGTTCACCGCGAGCGTCGTGCTCACCATCACCGTCGTCGGGATCGCGACCGGCGCCCTGTGGAATCACGTCCGTACCTACTCGTGGTTCAACGACATCGCCTACGGAGTTCCTGCCTTGCAGGAAGGCAAGTGGTGGACTCTCGTCACGGGGTGGTTCTTCGGATTGACGCCGGGTCAGTATGTTTCGATCATCGTCGTTTTTGCCTTCGCGGTCGGCTGGTGCGAATGGCGCCTGGGAACCAAGAACGCGGCCATCGTCACGATCAGCGGTCAGTTGGCGGGCGAACTCGGTGCATCGCTCCTCCTCTGGGCGGGCAGCCACACCGACTGGGATTGGGCTCGCAACCTCGCCACCCACCGCGACGTCGGCGTGACCACCGCAATCATCGCCGCACTCGCCGCGACCACAGCAACACTCCGCTCGCCCTGGCGAATGCGAGTCCGCGCCATTCTGTGTGCGTACATTGCGATCGCGTTCCTCTTCGAAGGCCGCCTCGCCGACGTGCAGCACCTCATCGCGGTCGCGATATTCCTGCCGGTGGGCGAGAAGTTCTTCGGCGACGGAGAGCGCGGGTTCATCCCCCGAACGCGACGCGAGATCCGCCTGCTCGGATTCATCGGCCTGCTCCTGATCGGCGTGGTCGAGATCGCCGTCTGGCTGTTCCCCGGAAGCGGACCGTTCGGGCCGACGGAAGCCGAAACCGGTTCGGGCTGGACGGCATTGATCGACGTGGTCATCGTTGCCCTCATCGCGGACCAGTTGCGACGAGGTCGCCGCTGGGCCTGGTGGGTTGCCGTGGTGTTCGGTTCACTGACGGTCTTGGCCACCGCCCTCGTCCTCGTTTCGGTCATCTTCTTCGACTACGAGAGCGCCGGCGCCGTCACGGTCGGTACCGCGCTGCTCTGGCTTCTCGAACTCATCTTGTTGATCAAGGGCCGCCACGCTTTTCACGTACCGATGCGGCGCAAGATTCGAGGCGGGCCGTTGTCCGGGAACGATCCGCGCGCCGCCGCTCGGGAACTGCTCAAACGGCACGGCGGCGGAACCATGTCGTGGATGACGACGTGGGACGGCAACAGTTACTACTTCGGCGAGTCGGGTGAGAGCGTCGTTGCATTCCAACGGCATGTCGGTGTCGTCGTGGTCCTGGCCGATCCGATAGCGAGCCCCGACCGACTTGCCGCAGCGGTGGACGAATTCACGACGATGTCCGAAGCCAACGGCCTCACTCCCTGCTTGTTCTCCGTGGGAAAGGAGACAGCCGATGCCGCCGCCCGGCGTGGCTGGCGCACCGTTCAGGTCGCCGAAGACACGATCGTCGACCTACCAGAACTGCAGTTCACCGGTAAATCCTGGCAGGACATCCGCTCGGCCCTCAACAAGGCCAAGAAGGACGACATCACCTTCCGGATGACAACATTGGCCGACGAGCCGTTCTCCGTATTGGCTCAGGTGCGCGCCATCTCCGAGGAATGGGTGGGCGACAAGGGGCTACCCGAGATGGGGTTCACCCTCGGAAGCGTCGAGGAGGCGCTCGACCGCGACGTCCGGGTCGGCTTGGCCGTCGACCCGACCGGAAGCATTCACGGCGTCACCTCGTGGTTGCCGGTGTACGGCGAAGGCGGCGTGGTTCAGGGTTGGACACTCGATGTCATGCGTCGACGTCCCGACGGGTTCCGTCCGGTGGTCGAGTTCCTCATCGCATCGTCGGCCCTCGAGTTCAAAGAACAAGGTGCCCAATTCGTCTCACTGTCCGGAGCACCGCTCGCACGCAGCGACGACGGCGCCGACGCCGCATCGATGGACCGCCTGCTGGACATGCTCGGAGCCGCGATGGAACCGCTGTACGGCTTCCGGTCTCTTCACGCGTTCAAGAAGAAGTTCAAGCCGAGGTACGAACCCGTTTTCCTGTGTTTCCGCGACGAGGCCGACCTGCCTCGGATCGGAATCGCACTGACGCGTGCATACCTGCCCGACGCAACGGCTCCTCAGCTGATCAAGCTCGCCACCAGCAAGAGTTGACGCCGTGCGGTCCTGGTTCGAGCACACGGTCGTCGACACCGGCAGGCTCCCGCTGTTCTTCCTCCTACTCGCCTTTGTCCTGACGTTCCTGTTCATCCGCTTCAGCGTCCGGATGATCCGGGCCGAGGTCTCGTGGTGGCCAGGCAATGTCACGCCCGGTGGAATGCACATCCACCACATGGTTTTCGGTTTGATGATGATGCTCGTGTCCGGCTTCGCCTTCATCGCTCTGGCCGACTATCACACCCCGATCGCCAATTGTGTTCTCGCGTCGGTGTTCGGTATCGGCAGCGCGTTGGTCCTCGACGAGTACGCACTCGTGTTGCATCTGCGCGATGTCTACTGGGCCGAGGAAGGTCGCTCGTCCATCGACGCAGTGTTCGTTGCCATCGCGATCTCGTTCCTTTTCCTTCTCGGGGTCCACCCGATCGGGTTCGCGGGAGAGTTCGACCCGTACGAGGAGGACCGTAGCCTGGCGACGTTGATCGGCGTTGTCGTCGCGATCGTGATCCAACTCGGACTCGCCGTGATCACGTTGATGAAGGGCAAACTCTGGACCGGCTTGATCGGGCTGTTCTTCACCCCACTTCTGTTGATCGGAGCAATTCGGTTGAGTCGCCCGGGTGCGCCGTGGGCGCGCTCGCGTTACCGCGACAAGCCGGCGAAGATGAGCCGGGCAGTGGCCCGTGAACAGCGTTATCGCGAGCCGATGATCCACGCGAAGATCTACGTGCAGGAAACGGTGTCGGGAAGTTTCGGTTCCGCTCCCCCGCCCCCACCACCGCTCCCCGTCGTCGACACCACAACCCCCACGTCGAAGGTCGGATTGTCGCGGCGGCTCTCGGACAGAATTCGCTGGCGTCGAACTCGCCGACGACTACGAACAGTCCCCGTCTGGCGTCTCCCCGTGATCCTCGTCGTCCTGTCCGTCGTCACCGCGAACATCCTCGTCGGGATCGACGGAGACCTGGTCAGCGACGGCGACGTCGGTACCATTTCCGAGGGCGTCGACGCCGGGGCCACCGCGACGCTGCTCAGCGTCATCGCCGGCGGGATGATCACTCTCACCGGTCTGGTGTTCACCGCCATCACCCTCGCAATGCAGTTCGGCGCCTCGCAGATTTCGGTGCGGGTGGTCCCGATGCTTGCGCAACAGCGAGTGATGCGGTGGTCGATCGGCATGTTTCTGGCCACGTTCGTCTTCTCCTTGATCATTGCGCTCGATCTGGCGCTCGATTCGGAGAATTCCTCACCGACCATCTCCACGGCGATCGCACTGCTTCTGGCATTGGCCAGTGCGATCCTGTTCATCGCGTTGGTGGCGAAGGTCGGGTCGATTCTCAATTCCAGTCGGTTGCTGCGTTGGATAGCGGCCCAGGGCCGGAGCGCGACGATTCGTGCCTATCCGCTGTACGAGGACCTGCCCTCTGGCGCACCGAAACCCAGTCAGCCGCTCCCCCTACCCCAACCGCGCGAGTCCGAGAACTCCGAGAGCGCCGACGCACTGGTGATTCGCCTGCGCCACCTCTCACCCGACGGCCGGATTCTGCTGGCGATCGACCTCGCACGACTGCAGCGGTTGGCCGGCCGCTGGGACGTCTCGGTCGAAGTCGTCCCCAGCATCGGCGAGTTCGTCGCCCAGAACGCGCCCCTCTTCGAGGTACGCGGACCCTCGCTGAAGGTACGCCCGGACACTTTGATGTCGTGCTTGATCTTCGGTGACACGCACAGCCCGGTCGTCAGCCCCGGTGCAGCGCTTCAGTCGATCGTGGACATCGCGCTCAAGGCACTGTCACCCGCCATCAACGACCCGGGCCGAGCCGTCCAGGCTCTCGACCACATCGAAGATCTTCTGGTACTTCTCGCCCCGCGGGTCCGCTTCGACACGTCAACCTCGGATCTCACGCTGATCCGAGGGCAGCAACGCACCTGGACCGATTACGTGTCCGTCGCCACCGACGAGATCCGGCACTTCAGTACCAATTCCGCGCAGGTCCAGCGTCGTCTGCGCGCGGTATTCGCGACCTTGCTCGAAGCCTGCCCGCCGGACCAGCACCCTCCGCTACTCGAGCGCGTCGACGCACTCGATGCGCAATTGACCCGAGAATGGACCGGCGCACTCGACCTTCGGCTCGCGAGTGTGGCGGATCCGCAGGGATTGGGCTCCGAAGCCGGGGCGACCGGAAGAATTCACCCGCTGATCATCGGGTCTTCGGAACTTCCGGACGATCGTTCATCCGGGCAGACCGAGTCGCGTTCCCAGCCAACCTAATTGACTCGCCAATCCAGCCGACCACACCTGGAAGCTGTGCCCTCCGTCGACCTCGGCGTACTGGACGTCCATCCCTGCGGCCTTTGCGGCTTCGTAGAGCGTTTGAAGACCTGGGCGGTAGTCGTTGTCCTGTTTGCCGACCACGAACACCCCGGCGCTGTCGGGGAACTTCTTCTCCCGGAGCAGATCCTGCGGATTCACTGCCACGAACGCGGCGTCAATGCCGCCGAACGCTGCATCGACCGTCTGCTTGCGATCGCCGAGTGTGGGTTCGATCTGACCGGACAGATCCAGGAACGTCGGATATACCGCGGGGAAGTTCGTCGCCATCTGGAACGCGCAGGTGCCGCCGTAGGAAAGTCCCCCGATCGCCCACTTCCTCGGGTCGGGATCCACCTGGAGGTTCCCGCGCACCCAGTCGGGAACATCGCGCGAAAGGTACGTCGCGACGTTCCCGAGTTGGGAATCGACGCAGAGCGGATTCGCCAGTTCCGACCCGGTCCCGTCAGCAACGACGACAACGGGAGCCAAGCCCGAATGCGCAGCGGCGTAGGTGTCCATGGTCTGGACGAGACGTCCGCCCTGTAGCCAGTCCTCGGGCGCGCCTGGTTGGCCGGCTAGCAGGACCAACACGGGCAACTCCGGTCGTGGGTTGGTGAAATACGCGGGCGGTAGGTAGATCTCGGCGTCGCGGGCGCTGAATCCGGAGACCGTCCCCGCAATCGTGACCGTGCTGACCTTGCCCGCCGACGGCATGTCCGTGGGAGCCTTCCATTGCGAAACCGGTACCGCCCCGTCCTTGCCGTCGTCCAGGTCTGCGAGTGAAACCTTCTCCGCGTCCGAGAGTCCCAGCGCTGTTCCCAACGTCGGATACGACTGGAACTGCAGATTCACGTGAGCCGCGCTCGACACGACCACCAGGAGCACGGAGACCACGGTGAGCACGCGACCGTCGATCCGCGTCGCCGCAAATACCCGCGAAACACCCAGCAGCACGCCGAGAATGCCCAACCCGATCCACACGTAGACCGGACGGGCAATCGGATCGGGGAACGGGTGCCACACCTTCTCGATCAGCCAGTACAGCACGAGAGTGATCGCGATTGCCGCGACGATGCAGACCGGAATCGAGATCAGGACGTGACGCCTCGATCTCGAGAAGATCAGCCACAGAAGTGCCAGAATTCCGAGCACCGTCACCACGGGCGGAACCGGGCCCGTGACCAGCGACAGATCCGTGATCGTGTGCACGTCGTCTCCCGTCGCAGCCCTGTTTAGACAATATCCAAGAACAGGACATTTCGGAGCTGATGGCGTCAGATCACCGCGTTCGACGCCTGGGCACGTAGGTCTCGGGCCAGGTGATCCCGACGCTCGAGAACAAGCCTCCGCAGCGACGCGGGCGCCTCCGCATTGGCCTGGATCCAGGAATCGACAGCAGAGGTGTCTTCAGCTGCCGGGAAGAGTCCGTTCACCAACCGTCGGGCGATCTCGATGCTGCGTTCGGACCACCACTTCCCCAGGGACGAGAAGTACTCTGCCGCATATCCCTCGATCAACGACGGGTCCGTGCCCGAACGGAATCCGGCGATCGTCGCATCCAGGCGGTCGTTCGAGAGTGAGCCGTCAGTGGTCGCCGACGCCCAGGCAGCCGCCTTGGTCTCGGCATCGGGAATCGACGCCGCGGCGCGGACGTACGCCGTTCGACCCGCTGACGTGCTGTCCTTGCTCAGCTCACCGTCGAAGTCGCTCACACTCGCATGGCCGGTCGCCGACAGGGCGATCCACAATGCCCACCGCAGATCAGGATCGAGAGCCAGTCCGACCGGCCCCGGGCAGGTGCCGTCGAGTATCGACCGCACCTCGTCGGCGCGAGCATCGTTGACCGCTGCAGCGGCCGACAGAGCCCGTGCCCATGCCAGCTGTCTTCCGGACTCCGGTTCGGCTTCGAACACCGCCTTCCAGGTCGTTTCCAACCAGCCTGCACTTACATTGGGCCGCAAGCTTTTCGGAACGTAGTGAAGAACCGCGTATTGGGCATCGGTCAGGATCGAGCTGAGAATCGCAAGATCTGTCTCCGCGGGAGCGAATCGTTCCACCATGTCGAGGTACCGGAACACCGAGAGCTGCGCATCACGCACCGAGTTCCACAGCGACGACCAGATCACCCCGCGCGCAAGCGGATCGCTCACGCGGTCCAGGGATGCCTCGACAGTGGACAGAGATTCCGCGTCCAATCGCACCTTGGCGTAGGTGAGGTCTTCGTCGTTGAGCAGTGTGAGTGCTCCGGGCGGAAGGTCGACCGACGTGCGTGATTCGGTGATGTCGAGTTCGACGCGTTCGGTGCGAACAAGGTCTCCGGACTCGTTGTAGTCGTAGATTCCGACTGCGAGCCGATGCGGCCTCGGGTCCGTCTGGACCAGGTCTGTTCCGTCGAGCGACAGCGTGGACACTCCGGTGGTCTGCAACCAGATTCGGGCCCATTCGCGCACATCACGTCCGGAAGTCTCCGCGAGCACGTCGAGCAGATCAACAAGCGTGGTGTTTCCGTACGCGTGAGCCTTGAAGTACCGGCGTGCCGCTTCGAAGAACGCGTCACGCCCGACGAACGCCACAAGTTGTTTGAGGACACTGGCGCCCTTGGCATAGGTGATTCCGTCGAAGTTCAGCTTCGCAGCTTCGAGATCGACGATGTCGGCGACGATGGGATGCGTGGTCGGCAGCTGATCTTGGAGGTACGCCCACGCCTTCCGCTTGATGGCAAATGCTACCCAGGCATCGGTGAAGCGAGTAGCTTCGGCGCTGACCAGCGATCCCATGAAGTCGGCGAAGGATTCCTTGAGCCACAAGTCGTCCCACCAGACCATGGTCACGAGATCGCCGAACCACATGTGCGCCATTTCGTGCAGGATCGTGTTGGCGCGGCGCTGATGCTGCTCGTCGGTTGCGGAGCCGCGGAACACGTATGCCTCGGTGAAGGTCACCAGTCCCGGGTTCTCCATGGCGCCGAGGTTGTACTCGGGGACAAAGATCTGGTCGTACTTGCCGAACGGATACGGATAGTCGAAGTACTCGGCGTAGAAGTCCAGCCCCTGACGGGTGATGTCGAAAACGTTGTCTGCATCAAGGTGTGGAGCCAACGACGCCCGGCACAGCGCACCCAACTCGACAGTGAGTTCGCCGCGACTCCACGACGACGCCACGCGGTGATACGGCCCGGCCGCGATCGCGGTGATGTAGGTCGAGATCGGCAGCGTCGGGGCGAAAGTGACGCGTTGTGCACCGTCCACGGAGAGAGTCTGGGTCGCGGGCTGATTCGACAGGACTTCCCAGCCGTCAGGTGCTGTCACCTCGAATGTGAAGGGCGCCTTGAGGTCCGGCTGCTCGAAGCAGGCGAAAACACGCCTGGCATCGGCAGGCTCGTATTGCGTGTACAGATACGTCTGATCGTCAGCGTCGTCGACAAATCGGTGCAGCCCTTCGCCCGAACGGCTGTAGTGGCCGTGAGCTGCCACCCGAACGACGTTCGATCCGCCGAGTCCGCGCAGCCCGATCCGGGATCCGTCGTACTCCACCGGAATCGACGCACCGTCGACGTCCACGGAATCGACTGCAGCACCGATGAAATCGAGCCACGTGGACTCCACCGAGGACGTCAGATCAATTGTCGTGACCGTCGAAAAGGTCTTCACGGCGGAGTCGACCGCCGATCGCAGATCCAACTCCACCCGGTAACCGGCGACGGAGATGGCTCGAGATCGTTCGGCGACTTCGCTTCGATTCAGGTTCGCAGTACTCACGCACTCGATCCTGCCAGGCCGCGCGCGGCGATGTGAGCCGCCGTGCGCCTATCCCTTGAACGCGCCCTGCCAGACGGTGTCGAACGGCGTGTGTGCCGAGACGCGGCCTTCGATGCCCGCCGTGACGAACTTCTTGGCCAGAGCGACGGCTTCTCCCACGTCGGCGCCCTTTGCCAGTTCGGCGGTCACTGCGGCGGCCAGCGTGCAACCGGCACCCGAGACGCGCTCTTCGCCGACCTTGGGGGCGGAGAGAACCGTCACGTCGGTCCCGTCGAACAACACGTCGACGGCGTCGCCACCGGCGAGTTCGACACCGCCCTTTGCGAGCACGTACTTAGGTCCGAGGTCATGGATACGACGTGCGGCCTCGATGAGGTCGTCGACGCTTTCGATGCTGTCCATTCCGGCGAGGGTGCGTGCCTCGAACAGGTTGGGTGTGACGACGGTGGCGAGCGGGAGGATCGAATCACGAAGTGCTGTATCGGTATCGAGAGCCGCGCCGGGCTCCTGGCCCTTGCAGATCAGGACCGGGTCGAGGACGACGTGGCGCCAGGACTGCCGACGCAGGCCCTCTGCCACAACCTCGATGGTGGCGGGCGTGCCCAACATGCCGATCTTGACGACGTCCAGATCGTGAGCCGCAGTGGCAGCCTCGATCTGATCAGCGATCACGTCAGGAGCGATCGGCACGAAGCGATGACCCCAGTTGTTCTTGGGATCGAACGAGACGATACATGTGGTGGTCGCTACGCCGTAGACGTCCAATGCCTGGAACGTCTTCAGGTCGACCTGCAGGCCGGCACCGCCAGTCGCTTCGGACCCAGCGATGACATAGGCGAGGTCAACCACAGCACAATCTCCTTCTTCGGACTTTCGAAACGTGCGTGGATGGCCACGAACGCGGGACCCAGTTTATCAACCGTTCCGACGTCTGGTTTTCGGCTATGCGGGCACCGGAGTTCCCCACGCGACGTCGTTGTCCTCGTATCCGAACGGCGGACCGACGAACTCGCCGCCGCAGGTGATCAGCGCGAGGGTTTCGGGTCCGTCGAGGCTGTTCAATCGCTCGACCGGCAGCTCTCCGTCCTTGCCGTAGTGATCGACCGCATCGATACGGTAGTTCCAGGTCTGTCCCCCGGCGCCCGCCACGGTCACGACCGAGCCGATTTCCAGTGTCGAGAACTTCTTTCCGAAACCGTCACCCTGATAGATGTCGTTGATGTGTCCGGTGATCACCACGGTGCCCGCGCCGGAGCCGGGAAATGCCGAATCTGCCCACCATCCGATCTCACTGACATCCTCGGGCGGAATGAGCGAGCCGTCCGTCGTCGTCTTGATCGGCAGGATGTCAGCGGTGCTGTTGCCTGTGCGCAGCGTGGTCGGGACATCCGGACCGTCGACCACCGCGCGAATCTCTGGCGGCAAATCTTGTTGGCCGGTCGCGAGGACGCGGGTCGGCGAGTCACCGTCGTCGGAACATCCGCCGATCAAGAGCATCGTCGCCACTACTGCAGCGGCCCACGTTCGGCTGGCCGTGGATCCAGGTGCCGCTGTCACGGACGAGAAGTCGGGCCGGACGGAATCTGGGAAATTGGTACTCGGTTTCCTACGTCACGACCGGGAAGTGCGTCACCGGAATCCCCACCGTTCCCACCGGAACCGTCACCACCGCTGCCGTTTCCGCCACCGCTTCCATTCCCCCCGCCGCCGGGGCCGGGGCCGGGGCACTCACCTCCCGGATCGGTGGTGTCGCCTGCCAAGACAATCTTGACTGCCGAGAGGTTGACCGTCTGGTTCTGCGCGACTTGTCCAGGAGTTGTGACGTCGAATGCGAGCTTGGCACGTACGGGGATGACCGAACCGTCGTCAGCGTCGGTGACCGTTGACCCTGACCGGCCGAGATCTTGGGTCAACGTCATTCTGGAGATCAAATCCTGATCTCCGGTCAAGCCGGCGCCGTCGATCCGAAGGGTCCCTCGGACGGGACTTCCGTGGGCTCTGATCGTCACCGATGCGCGAAACTCGAGGATGTCTCCCGGCACTGTCCGCCACGCCTCGATCGAGTTGATTTTCGTTCCAGGCGATCCAGTCGAGATGTCGTACCAACCGTCGATCACGGCCGGATCGAGTGACATCGAATTTTCGTTGATTTCCGAGTTGCACGCGCGGGTGAGCGAAACGGGGGCAGCCGATCCCACTGCGGGGAGTGCTGTCGACACAACGGTCGCCAAGACGAAGGCCGTCGCGGTGATGCCCGCGGTACGCCTGCCGAAGATCGTCATTCTCTCGCTACCTTTTTCCGCGGACCGTAGCTTCCGGTCAATTCAGTCAAAATACCAGTACAGCTGGACAAATAGGTCGAATTCCGTGCCGAATTCCTCTTGTTTTCTGTGAACTTCGGTTACGAGCAATTTCTCCGCACACGCGTTCCGGCAAGGGGTACATCGGATCAACAGGGGTCAGAAGTTACATTTCGCCCGCACATCGGAGCAGATCGCACTGATTTCTCACCGCATTGGACAGGTATTTCCGTTTCATAGCGGTCAGCCGGTGGAACAACGATCACTACAACGAGCGTGCCGGGCACGTGTCCGGTCGCCCCCCACCGAATCAAGGGAAACCGTCATGTCGGATACAACATCAGTCAAGCAGGGTTTCGCGGTAGGAACATCGATCGGGGCAGCCGTCATCTTGGTGACGGTCGGCATCGTGCAGTTCTTCCAAGGACTCGCTGCCGTCGCCGAAAACGAAGTGTTCGTAGTCGGGATCGACTACGTCTATCAGTTCGACCTGACGACGTGGGGTTGGATCCATCTCGTGTTGGGCGCGCTCGTCGCTCTCGTCGGGCTTGCACTGTTCACCGGAGCGGCCTGGGCGCGGGTGTCGGCAGTGGTGATCTGCGCGATCTCGATCATCGCGAACTTCTTGTGGCTGCCGTACTACCCCTGGTGGTCGACTCTCATCATCGCGCTGAACATCGTCGTGATCTGGGCTGTGTCGACATGGAAGCCCACCCAGACGACGCACGCCGCTACGCATGCACCGTCAACGCCGACTCGATCTGCTTGAGTTGAAAGTATGTGTAGGTGGATGGCGTATTCCGGAGAGCCGATACTGGCCCATGACTTGCTGTTCAGGCCACAGCACTCGCTGATCGACCAGAGCCTGCATTCTCAACTCGGGGCCACGACGACAAATGGCGACGGCTTCGGAATCGGCTGGTACGGGGAAGGCCCCCAACCGGCAGTTTTCAAGAGCATCGAACCCGCGTGGAACGACTCGAACCTGCGCGAAGTCACCTCCCAATTGCGCACCCCTCTGCTGTTCGCTCACATCCGCGCCTCGACGGGAACTCCAGTGCAGCGCAGCAACTGTCACCCGTTCCGGCACCGGCAATGGTTGTGGATGCACAACGGTTCACTACACGGATTCCACGACATGAAACGGGAATTGGTGACTGCCATTGATCCGTCGCTCTTTCCGGATCTCGAAGGATCGACGGACTCGGAAACCTTGTTCTTCCTCGCGCTGACGTTCGGCCTGACCGACGATCCGTTCGAAGGTGTCGCGAGGGCCGTCGGATTCGTCGAGCACACGGCCCGCTCGCAGGGAATCGACAATCCGGTTCAGATGACCGTCGCCACGTCGGATGGCATCTCCACCTGGATCTTTCGCTATTCCAGCGAGCACCAGTCGAGGTCGTTGTTCTTCTCCACCGAGATTTCCACGTTGCGCAAGCTCCATCCTGAGGTGGATGCCCTGCACCATCTGAGTGAGGAGACCCGAATCGTCGTCTCCGAGCCTCTACGTGACCTTCCCGGCGCCTGGAACAAGGTTCCCGAATCCGTCGCAGGCGTCATCCGGCCCGGACGGGACGAGATGCGGAGCTTTGTGCCGATCCCACCAGCCTGATTGGGTCATACAACCAGGCATAGCTATGAAATAGCTTGCATTCGAAGCGCTTTCACGAAAACTGAGACAACGGAAACTCGGCACACTAGTCACGCGAGAGGATGAGCCGGAACGCCAAGCGAGCCTTCTCCGTATCCGGAGTGCCACCAGTGAGCAAATCGTTGTAGATGAACGACTCACCCACGCGAACCAGCAGATATGCCATGTCCTCGACGGGCAGGTCTGGCCGAATCTGCTCCGGTATTTCAGCTTCGATCAGCCTTCGCACGGATTCGACCATCGTGCCCTGAATCGGCCCCAGTCCAGTTGTGAGTATGCACAACGCCTTTTGCGGTTCCCGAGTCAAATACGTCCGGAAGAATTCGGTCTCGATTGTCGCCCGTGCATGGTAAGTGAGGACGTCGACAACCCTTGACGCTCCGCTTCCACCGCACTCCTCGAGGCCCATTCGCCACGTTCGGCGCGCCAGCGAATCGAGCACGTCACCGGTAATTGTGTCGCGATTCCCTGCACGCCGGAACAAGGTGGTCCGATCCACCCCCAACTCGGTGGCCAAAGCGTTCACATCGAGCGGTTTTCCGGCTGCGAACTGTCGTCGGGCGGCACTCAACGCTTCCGCGCGGATGTCACGTGTCTCGGCCATGGAGTGAATGTATCGCTGACGACGTGCTGGTCGGTAGCCGGAGGCGATCAGACGGCGCCATCGACGGCAATCGTTGCAACATTCATTGACTTTGTTGCAGGTGAGTGTTTATTGTTCCCCGGTACGTGATTCCAGTCACAACAGTTCAGTTGTTTACGGAGGAATGCGATGAACGATCACACGTGGACGACCCGACGATGAGCCCACTTCTGCAAGTACGAGACCTCACGGTTGACATTGGGACAGAATCGATTTCGAACAGACTCCTCGACCGCGTGAGCTTCGAGTTGGGGTCGGGCGAAATCACCGGCCTCGTAGGAGAGAGCGGGAGCGGAAAGACACTGACCGGACTCGCTCTGCTCGGTCTCTTGCCCCGTACGGCAACAACCAGCGGAAGCATCCGTTTGGAAGGACAGGAACTTGTGGGTCTGCCCGCCGCCGAGTTGAGGAAAATACGCGGTCGCGACGTCAGTATGGTCTTCCAGGACCCGAGTTCGGCTCTCAACCCCTCCGTCAGCATCGGTCGCCAGATCGTCGATGTGTTGAAGGCCCACCGCGACATCACGAAAGTCGATGCGGAGGACGTGGCTACAGATCTTCTCCACCAGGTCGGTCTGGCCGACCCGAGCAGAACCTTGAAGTCGTTCGGGTACGAGCTTTCCGGCGGGATGTGTCAGCGGGTGATGATCGCGATGGCCCTGGCATGCGGTCCGAAGTTGCTGATCGCGGACGAACCGACAACAGCGCTCGACGTCACCATCCAAGCTCAGATTGTCGATCTCCTTCGAGAACTGGCCGAACAGCGCGATCTTGCCGTGTTGTTGATCAGTCACGACCTCGCGGTTGTCGCCGAGGTCGCGGATCGAGTCATCACCATGTTTCGCGGCGAGATCGTCGACGTCGCGCCACGAGACGTGCTGCTTCGGCGGCCCGCGCATCCCTACACGTTCAGCCTTCTCGAGGCGGCACGCTCGACATTCGAAGAAGTCTCCTCCCAATCGCCCAAGGCGCGAGGCGATTTCACCACCAAAGCCCCTGCTGACGGCGTGGGTTGCCGATACGTCGCCCGGTGCAACTACTCCGAGGAGCTCTGCATATCCGATCATCCACTTCTGATCGGATCACCGGAATCGGCAACAAGATGTCACCGCAGCGACGAACTCGAGTTGCTCGGACTGGTGAGCTGATGAGCAACACCGACGTCATCGTCGACGTTAGGAATCTGGCAGTCGAGTACGGACGCGGACGCAAAGCTCTTCGCGCGGTCGACGACGTCAGCTTCTCCGTACAGAGGGGCGAAACCCTTGCGATAATCGGTGAATCAGGATCGGGAAAATCCTCGACGGCTCACGCTCTCGCGGGTCTGGTGGCTACGGCCGCAGGCTCCATCACTATGAATCTCGACGACCCGGCGTTCGGCAAGGGTGGATCTTCCCATCTCATTTTTCAAAACCCTACGTCGGCCTTGAACAATCGGATGGCCTCATGGGCTTGCGTAGCCGAGCCGATGGCGCCAGGGCGTCTGCGCATCCCACAGTCCTTGCGGCCGAAAGCCGTCGAGCTGTTGCGTCGGGTCGGTCTCGGCGCTGAGCTTGCCGACCGCCTCCCGACCCAGCTCTCCGGTGGCCAACGCCAACGCGTGACCATCGCTCGTGCACTTGCCTCCAAGGCGCCACTGATTCTCTGCGACGAACCTGTTGCCTCCCTGGATGTTTCGCTTCAGGAAGAGGTGTTGCAACTTCTTGCCGATCTCCGAGAAGAACATGACCTCACGTACATCTTCATTTCGCACGATTTGGGTTCGGTGGCACGGATCGCCGATCGCGTCGCGGTGATGTACCTCGGCCGAATCGTCGAGATCGGACCGGTTGCCACGGTCCTGAGGACTCCATCGCACCCCTACACGCAGGCGCTTCTCGCCGCGGCCCCGCACATCGAACTCGAGCGGCGCAGTCGTCGGAAAGCATTGGTGCGGGGCGAGTTACCCGACCCACGGAATCCACCCTCGGGTTGTCGATTCCGCACCCGCTGCCCGTTTGCGATGGATCGCTGTGCGTCGGAAGCGCCGTCACTTCGCGCGGCCTCGAATTCCGCACACAGCTCCGCCTGCCATCTATCGTCCCCGGCCACATCGACCGGAATCTCCAACCCGCCGCAGTAAATGCGTGCCGCGTCAGTCTCCCCCTTCCGAGAAGACCAAAGCGAAAGTCCACCATATGAATCCGCGTCTGTCTTTGCGATCCCGATATCCGATCACACGCTTCCAGAATCATGGGAAAAGTGGCCCACGTGTGCTGGTAGCTGCGTTTGCACTTTCTGCTCTTGTGCTCAGCGGCTGTTCGAGCAGCGCCACCGGTACCGCCGGCGATACCGGACCTGCCGATCCGAACGCCGAACTCAAGGTCGCGACATCGCACGTGCCCGCCTCGCTCGACCCGTGTGCGGGAAACATCGGATACGACATCGACTACTTACAGTTGATGTATGCACCACTGATCGATGCGGAACCTGCCACCCAGAAGTTGCGGCCCGGAATCGCCAGCGAGTGGGGCTTCTCCGGACCGGACAACCTGACGTTCGAGATGACGTTGCAGAACGGCTTGACCTTCCACGACGGTACAGCTGTCGATGCAGCAGCCGTCAAGGCAAGCATGGAACACTGCTTGAGTCTCGGAATCGTTTCCGTCCCGACGATCAAGAGCATCGAAGCAACGTCCCCAGATCACGTCACGATCTCGTTGAGTTCACCTACCTCCGGTTTACCAGGCTGGCTCAACGGCAGATTGGGAATGGTGGTCTCCCCCACTGCGCTGGCAGCAGCAGGGGCAGACTTCGCCAACAAGCCTGTAGGCGCAGGGCCGTACACATTCACCAGCGCAGTCCCGAACAGTTCATACACATTCAGTCGATTCGACGATTACAAACCGGCAGGTCCACCCAGCCCCCAGCTCGCCAAGATCCAGATCCAGGTGATCTCCAATCCCACAGCGCTGACAAATGCCCTGACATCGAACGCTGCGGATTTTGCATACGGGCTCACACCGTCGAGTGCTCCGATCCTCGAACGGAATCCCAACCTGAACGTCAGTCACGACCCGAGACTCGGAGTTGCGCTCGTCGTGATCAACAACAAGAACCCTGTGGTTAACGACGTCCGGGTTCGTCTGGCGATGCAGTATGCGCTCGACCGCAAGGCAATTGCGCGAGCCGCGCTGGACAGCTCGGAAGGAACTGCGGCGTTCGGTCAATATCCTCCCGGTTCGCAGTTCTACGACGAGGAAACCGAAGATGCATGGCCGTACGACCCGGAGAAGGCCAAATCGCTGCTAGCGGAGGCGGGGTATCCGAATGGGGTCACCGTGCGCGGACTAGCAGGCAACCTACCGCCGTACTCGACCAACGCGGTCCTTGTCGGAGAACAATGGGAGAAAGTCGGCATCAAGGTCGACTTCGTCGAAATGAGTGGACCTCAGGCGATTACGGAGTTCGTCGCACACAACAGCGCGGACGTCTTCAGCGTGGGATGGCCCACGCGAGCATCCGCACCGCTCAATTTCGAAGCCTCTCTGGGTTCGCGATCGTACTTCCGGCAGAATTCCGTCCCCAACGAGGAGTTGGAGAAGCTGATCGCACTGCTGAACAACACGTATGACGAAACCGCTCAGCTCGACATCGTCAAACAGATCAATCAAGTCGTGATCAAGTCCGCTGAGTACGTACCGTTGTACTTCACTCCCGACGTGGTCGCCTACACGAAGAACGTCCACGGGGCCGTTCCCGCACTGAACGGCTCCCCCAATCTGACGTACCTCTCGAAGTCATGACGACGACCGTTGTATCGCAAGAGAATTCGTTGGCCCCCGAGCCTGAGAGCGTTCCGACCCGAAACACTCACCGATCGCCGGTGAATCCTTACATACGGATGATCGGCGTCCGGTTCGCACAGATAATTCCTACCGCGATTATCGCTAGTTTCATAACCTTTGCCCTTATCCGGATAATCCCCGGTGGACCAGCCGAGGCACTTCTCGGTCCGAACGGCAGCGATGAAGCCATCGCGGCACTCAACGAGCGCCTCGGATTGAATCAACCTCTGCTGGTCCAGTACTGGAACTGGGTGGTGTCGGCTCTGCACGGAGATCTGGGAACGTCGCTACAGAACAGCGCCCCCGTCGGCCCACAGATCCTTGCGCGCCTGCCGGCGAGCGCCGAGCTCGTTGTACTCGCACTGTTACTGTCCGCCGTCGTCGCCATACCGCTCGGTGTGTGGACCGCGACGCGGCAGGGACGACGCAGCGATGGTCTGACCCGCACGGTTTCGGGGATCGGACTCGCGGTACCGGACTTCTTCCTCGCTATCGTGCTGGTCGATGTCTTCGCCCTCGGTTTGGGAGTTCTACCGGTGCTCGGCTGGGTTCCTCTCGAGAACAGTGTGATCGACAACCTGAGCCATTTGGTCCTACCAGCAACGGCGCTCGCTGCCGGCGCAGCATCGATTGCGGTTCGGCAGACCAGGGCTGCGATGATCGAGACACTGTCAAGTGACTACGTACGAACTGCGCGTGCGATGGGTATCGACGAGCGGAAGATCGTGTGGCGCTACGCGCTACGAAACATCGTTCCCACGATTGTCACTGTCTATGGATTGCTCGCCGTGGCGATGCTGGGTGCGACGGTCATTCTCGAGCAGATCTTCGTGCTGCCGGGCCTCGGGAGCGCTCTCGTCATTGCGATCGACACGCGAGATTATCCGATGCTTCAAGGCATTGTGTTGCTGTTCGTCGTGATCGTGCTTCTCGTGAACATCCTGGTCGACGTCGTCAACAACATGATCAGCCCACAATTGAGGAATGGAACGATCTCGTGAGCCAACTCGCGCTGACCACCGCAGGCGAGACCCGCTCCAAGTGGGCTCTCCCTCGACTGCACCCCGGATTATGGCTCAGCTACTGCTTTCTCGGAACGCTGATAGCGGCGTCCGTCTTGGCCTCGTTCGTGGCTCCGCACAGTCCGACCGATCAGAACCTGACCAACACGTTCGCCGGTCCGAGTGCACAGCACCTGCTTGGCACTGACGGCTTCGGTCGTGACGTGCTCAGTCGATTGATCTGGGGAGGACGCTCCGCCTTCTTCGGCGTCGCGATCGCTGTCGCTGTCAGTCTGCTGTTGGGAATTCCGTGGGGGTTGATCGCCGGATATTGGCCACGCTGGATCGGCGCGTCACTCCTCCGGGTGGCGGACGCATTGCTGGCATTCCCAGGTTTGGTTCTCGCAGTGGCTATTACCGGTGTTCTGGGGCCGAGCCTGATCACGTCGATGTCAGCGCTCGGAGTCGTCTATGCACCCACAATTGCAAGAATTCTGGCTGCCGGGGTCAGCGAAACGAGGAACCGAGACTTCGTTCTGAGCGCGCGACTCTCAGGATGCCCGCCGCACGTAGTGCTCCTGCGTCATCTTCTTCCGCACGCAATCGGGCCGGTTGTCGTTCAGGTGACCGTGCTCACCGGCCTGACTTTTCTCGCGCAGGCGGCACTCTCATTCCTGGGGTTGGGAATACAGCCCCCCACTCCGAGTTGGGGCGGTGACTTATCCGATGCGTACCTGCACATCTTGAGTGCACCACAACAGATTCTCCCCTCCGGCATTCTGATTTCATTGGTCGTCCTGGCCGTCTACCGAGTGGGTGATGCCGTCCGGGACCGCATGTATGTCAGAGGGAGATAGCCGCGTAGAACAACCATCCGACTCGACTGTTCGAAGACCACACCACCAGCATGAAGGACTATCGATGACCTCGATCGCACCAGAAACCGCGCGCCGCGTCTTCCGTGGAGCCGAACCAATACACGGCATGATCTACTTCACCCCTTTCGGCGCGGAAGCATATGCCGCACTGGGCTTTACACACCCTCGAATGGGCTACTTCGCTTCGCGGTCTGCGCCCATGGGCGCAGTAGCGGCTGAAGTCACCATCGCTACGTTCTTCAACTTCAACCCCGAACTGGTACACGCGGTGCTGCCGGAAGCCTGGACAATCGCCACCCCCGAACAGATCCTCACCGCTCGACTCGACGCTGTCGACCGTTCGCTGCGCAAGGCCTGGGGAGAACATGTCGACGGCACCGAAGTTCGCGAAGCTGCCGAACTCGCACGTCGAGCCGCGGAACGCGCCTGCAACAGACCACAAGGGCGACCCCTGTTCGGTGGGCACGCATCATTGCCGTGGCCTGAGGAGCCTCATCTCGTGTTGTGGCATGCCCAATCCTTGCTCCGGGAGTTTCGCGGAGATTCTCATGTCGCACTTCTTCACGCCGAGGGACTCAACGGTGTCGAAGCGTTGGTAGTCCACGCCGCAACCGGTGATGTTCCTGCTGCTGCTCTGCAAATGAGCCGGGCATGGGACAACGATCAGTGGGCGGAAGGCGTCGAAGGTGTGCGGGCGCGTGGATGGCTCGAAGACGGCCCCGAGCTTCACCTGAACGAGGTGGGTCGCGATCGCCGGAAGCGGGTTGAGCATCAGACCGATGTGCTGGGGTCGTACCCGTACGAGGCGATCGGAGAGACCGGATGCAGTCGACTGATCGAAATCTCGGAACGTCTCTCCGGTGAAGTGATCGATGCAGATCTCGGATTTCCGGCAGCACTGGCAGCACGTCGCCGATTGCGTGCGTGACAGCAGGTCGTGAGTGTCGAACGTGGCTGGTGGTGATACGACGAGGGTGTCACCACCAGCCCCTTCACACAATTATCGCCGAAGTCGGCTGCGCCCCAATCTGCACAGTGAGAAGGCATCCGGATGAGACTGCCGTTGTGCCGAATTCTCCCGCGGGATGGGTCAAGATGGCTAGATGTGGAAACAGGCACTCGGGTTTGCTTTGTTCGGTGCGACCGTTGCCATCGTCACGGCGGCGCTGACACAGGGATCGGCACAGGCGTCCGCCACGATCACCCTCTTTTCGGGTGGCACCACAATCTCGGGCTTCGCGGGTGAATCGCAATGGACCTGGCCCATCGAGGCTGCGGTGATCGGCGCCCTTCTGGGCGCGCTGACCGGGTTCGTGCTCCGCCTCGCGGGCGTGCGAATCTCCGGAGGCCAGGACAATCGAATGGTTCCAACTGTGGTGGCAGGCCTCGCAGGCGTCACGCTTGGGTTGACGCCCCTGTTGGTCTTGATCGGCATGGCATTCACCGGGTCGGTTGATATCGGATGGTCCCCGCTCCTGGTCTATGCCGTAAGCGGTCTCCTGGCGTATGGCATTTCGGTCGCCGCCGTGTTCGGAGTCCTCCGCGCTGCCGGGGATCGACTTACCGTTCGCACGACGCGAGCGGTCGCGGCGATGCTTCCGGTCGGGGCGTTGGCGGCGACGACTGTAGGTGTCGGTACTGCGTGGAAGCTGGGCTTTTCCACCGCCGCTCCCACCTGGATTGCAGTCGTACTGCTGGTGGTGCTCGTATTGGCCGTGACGTTCGTTGCGGCCCGGGCGTGGGCACTACGGATGCAGGCTCGTGACTTTCCAGAAGTGGCATAGGCGGTGGAACGATTGATTCCGACGGGCGCATCGAGATGAGGGGCGAGCGAATCTTCGCGGGACTCGTCGTCGGCCTTCTGCTCGGGCTGTTCGGCTATCTGCCGTTGGTACTCCTGTGGCAACATTTCGCAGATGTCCCGCAGCCGCAGCTTTATCCGAACCGTTCGTTCACGTCGTTCGGCCCCAACCCGCCACCGCTCACCTACTGGATAAGTTGGGCGGCGCCTGCCGCCGTGTTCGTCATTCTCGGACTTATGACTATTCCCAGCCGCACCGGCAGGCAATTCGCGTTGCCATTGGTGCTCGCGTTCCTTTCTGTGGCAGCAATGGTGGCGTGGTTCTGGATCTCGATGGAACTGTTCTTCAGCCCCGACTGATCACTCACTCGGCTGCGTATCGCGAACCCCACTGCGCGCACGCGCAATGGCGCCCTTGTTGCGCAATGCGATCCCCTGATGCACCGCAGCAAGTACCAATGCCAGCACTGCAGCAGGGAGGCTCCCCACCATCGACAGCAGAGAAGGCATATCAGAGCTGAAAGCGGTAAAGAAACCCAGTACTGCAGCGCAAAGCATTGTCGCCGAGACGATCCAGGAAACTAATGGTCGTGGGATCACGGCTGGAATAACGCACAGAGCCACCGGCAACGCCAGCACCAAGAAGAGCTCCCGCCCGAAGTAGTCGTGAATCGAGCGGTAACAATCGGCAGAACTGAGCGGGCCGAGGACTATTTCGCAATCGGTGATCTCGTACAGCGGCCACTGTGCCGTCGCGGATCCCAGAATCCCGGTGGCGACCGCCAGTACAACCCACGCGATCCGAATCCCAATCATACGAAGAGATCATGCCAGTAGGCGAAATTGCGCTCCGGAGAAGAAAGCAATTACGACTCGAACTGCGTGGAAGGTCGATACCGTCAACGCTAATCAAAGAATGGATCAAACTATGTTGATCGCATGGGGAGCACTGGCGCTTGCCACTGGTGCCCATATCTATGGCGCTCGCCTCGCAACTCACGGCGACTACGGGCGGAGATTACCTCTCTCGGTAGGACCGACCTCCTCGCGAGCGGCACAACATGTCCGACGTGCTCAACTCACGGGCTGGGTATCGAGCTTGATCGGAGCATCTGCCATCGTCGACAACTATTGGGAGACAGCACCTCTCTTGAGTGCGGGTATCGCAGTCGCTGTACTCGGAGTAGTTAACGGCCTACCGAGTTTGATTGTCACCATGATGCACAATCGACGGCCGCAACAGGGTTGAAGTTTTCGATTATGTTTTGTGGAAGGGTGCTTGCATGGCAACACAACCGCATGGCCAGTCCATAACCCCGGCGTGGAAAGTATTCACGGCCATCGGTTTTGCAGGTGTTGTGGGCGTTGCCGTGACGTACTTCCGAGACGGGTGCACTTTGGCGATCATTGGCGGGATGGTCATCCTCGCGATTGGTCTGCCGCTTACTGTCTGGTCCATCCTGCGAATGCTGCGTGAGAATCGAGGACATCGCCTTCATTGGTGGAGAACACCGCCGGTCAATCCGAGGAACGTCGACCTGTCTCGTGCTGTCGGCATTCCGACTACAATTTTCGGTGCACTGACCATCTGGCTGAATACAGCAGGTTCGGCGCCGTGGTGGTTGGCAGCAATCTTTACCGCCATTCTGATCGCGCTCTTCGGAGTAACCGTTGCCGTTCACAATATTCGCCTCAGTCAGCGAACCTGAGCTAGCCTTCCGCGCATGCCGGTTTCCGCGAGTGTCCGTGCGCGCCTTCGCTCCCACTTGCATCCAGACGACGAGATCCACTACGCGTTTCCAGCAGACGTTCTCATGAGCGCGAAACCGACGAAGAATATGTTGCAGTCGTGAACGCTGCCGACGCGGAGATCACGTCACCGCAGGACTTCCCGCGCGATCCGTTGCCGAACCTCTGAAGGCACAAAAAAGGCAGTTTCTCATTTCTGAGAAACTGCCTTTTTGATCTAACTTCGGTCGGGCTGACAGGATTTGAACCTGCGACCACTTGACCCCCAGTCAAGTGCGCTACCAAGCTGCGCCACAGCCCGTCCCACGCCCTTGTTTCGGGCGCTTGGAAAGATTACATCAGGGACGGGCCGAAGTACCAATCGGCTGGTCAGAGCCGTTTCAGTACCGAATTGGACGCAGAATCAGCGGCCCTTACGATCACGCTTCTCGCGCACTCGGACGGATACGCGGATCGGGCTGCCGTCGAAGTTGAACTCTTCACGCAGACGCCGCTCGATGAAGCGGCGGTAGCCGGCCTCGAGGAAGCCCGTGGTGAAGAGAACGAATGTCGGCGGGCGTGTGCTTGCCTGCGTCGCGAACATGATGCGAGGAAGGCGACCACCACGCATCGGAGGCGGCGTTGCTGCCACAACTTCCTTGAGCCAGGTGTTCAGGCGACCCGTGGGGATGCGCTTGTCCCAGGACTCCAGAGCCGTGTCGAGAGCCGGCACGAGCTTCGCCACGGCGCGACCGGTGTGGGCGGAGATGTTGACTCGCTGAGCCCACGGAACGCGGACCAGATCGCGGTCCACTTCCTTGTCCAGCATGAGTCGACGGTCCTCGTCCACGAGGTCCCACTTGTTGAATGCGATCACCAGTGCACGACCCGTGTCGGCCACCATGCTCAGAACACGCAGGTCCTGCTCGGTGATCGGCTCGTGTGCGTCGATCAGCAGGATCGCAACCTCAGCGGCCTCGATCGCGCTCTTCGTACGCAGCGACGCATAGAACTCGGCACCGCTGGCATGGCTGACACGCTTGCGCAGACCAGCCGTGTCGACGAAACGCCAAGGGCGCCCGCCGAGTTCGACGATGGAGTCGACGGGGTCGACGGTGGTGCCGGCAACATTGTGCACGACGGACCGCTCGTCACCGGACAGCTTGTTGAGCAAGCTGGACTTTCCGACATTCGGCTTTCCGACGAGAGCAACACGACGCGGACCGCCGCCGGGGATACCTTCACGCGGGGTTTCCGGCAGCTTCTCGAGAACCTCGTCGAGCAGGTCGCCGGTGCCGCGGCCGTGGGTCGCACTCACGGAGTACGGCTGACCGAGGCCCAACGACCACAGCGCTGCAACCTCGGACTCGGTGCGTCCGTCGTCCACCTTGTTGGCAACGAGGATGACCGGAGTCTTCGAGCGGCGAAGCACGCGAGCCACAGCTTCGTCCGTCGCCGTAGCGCCGACAACAGCGTCGACGACCAGGAGAATGGCATCAGCCGTTCCCATGGCCAACTCGGCCTGCCGGGCAACGGCCTGCTGAAGACCCTTTGCGTCGGGCTCCCATCCGCCGGTGTCCTGGACGAGGAAGCGTCGTCCGGCCCAGTTCGCCTCGTAGGAGACGCGGTCACGGGTAACGCCGGGGATGTCCTCGACTACCGCTTCACGACGGCCGATGATGCGGTTGACGAGCGTCGACTTGCCGACGTTCGGTCGACCGACAACAGCCAAGGTCGGGACGGCAATGTGCGCTTCGCCTTCGCCGTCCGCTTCGAGATCGGCGTAATCCCACTCCGATTCCTCGGACCAAGTTCCGTCACCGGCATATTCGGTTACCAGATCGTCGCTCACTGCACTGCTCCAGTTCTGTCGCTGACCACCAACAGCAACTTGGCGATCACATCTTCAATTCCCAATTCGCTCGTATCCACCAGAATGGAGTCGTCGGCAGGGCGCAACGGCGACACTGCCCGAGTCGAATCGAGATGGTCACGGCGCTGCACATCAGCCAGCACCGCTTCGTAATTGTTTTCACGGCCTTGGCCGATGTTCTGCGTATTGCGCCGTGCCGCACGGGTTTCCGCCGATGCGGTCAAGAAGATCTTGACGTCTGCATCGGGGAGTACGACGGTTCCGATGTCGCGACCTTCCACGACGATCCGGTCCGCACCCGCCGCCAACTCACGCTGAGTGGCGACCAGCAGGTCGCGAACTTCGGGTACGGCCGACACCGCGGAGACAGCCTTGGTTACCGCGTCGCCGCGGATCTCCTCGCTGACGTCCGCGCCGTCGAGATGCACCTGCTCGCTGCTCGGATCGGTACCGATGGACCATGGCAACGCCGCAACGGCGGCCGTGATCGCGGCGGAATCCGCCAGATCGATTCCCTGACGCAGCACGTGCAGGGTCGCGATCCGGTAGGTGGCTCCGGTGTCGAGGTAGCGAGCGCCCAAACGCTGCGCCAACGCGCGAGAGACGCTGGACTTGCCGGTTCCGGACGGTCCGTCCATAGCGACTACCAGCGGCATGGACGAATCGGTCACAGGCCGACCGCCTCGTACAGTCCACCGACCTCGCTACGTCCGAGGACGCGCTGCGTTCCCGGACGCTGATCGCCGAGGGCGACAACTCCGACGTTGGTGCGAACCAGACGGACAACGGGGTGACCGACGGCATCGAGGAGGCGACGCACGATGTGCTTACGACCCTCGTGCAGAACCAGCTTGACGAGCGTCTTGCCCTCGTTGATCTCGAGCACGGTGAACGCGTCCACCTTGGCCGGACCGTCGTCGAGGGTGACACCGTCGCGCAACTGCTTGCCGGTGCTGCGCTCGACAACGCCGTGAACCGTGGCGAGGTACGTCTTCGGAACCTCGAACGACGGGTGCATCAGGCGGTGAGCCAGATCGCCGTCGTTGGTGAAGAGGAGCAAGCCTTCGGTGTCGGCGTCGAGGCGGCCGACGTGGAAGAGTCGCTGACCCGACTGAACGCGCTCGGAGACGATGTCGCCGACGCACGGACGACCGAGATCGTCGGACATGGTGCACTGCCAGCCACGCGGCTTGTTCATCGCGAGGTAGACGAGGTCCTTCTGCACGACGACGCGGACGCCGTCGACACGAACCACTGCGTTCTCGGGGTCGACACGCAGACCCTGTTCGACCACGATGCGGCCGTCGACCTCGACGCGACCCTGGTCGATCAGCTCTTCAGCTGCACGGCGTGATGCGACGCCGGCCTGAGCCAGCACCTTCTGCAAGCGGACGCCGTCGCCCTTCGGCGGGCCGTCGTGCTTGGTGATCTCGGCATGCTGGTGACGCGCCGGCTTGGCGTTGGAGACCAACGGGTTCTGAGAGACGACACGCTGCGGCTTCTCGGTCTTCGGCTTGCCACGCTTGTTGGTCGCCGGCGGTGTGGGAGCTGCCGGGCGCTTGCGCGGAGGTCCGTCGAACTTGGATCCACGAGGTGCGTTCGACCATGCGCCGCCACGAGGAGCGTCGGGGCGTGCGCCGCGCTGATCGTCACTACGACGGTCAGCGCCGCCACGCGGTGCGCGACGGGCGTCGACGTGGGGGGTACGGCGGTCATCGCTGCGGGGTCCGCGGCGATCGTCCGTGCGCGGGCCGCGCCGATCGTCGTTGTAGCCACTACGACGGTCGTCCGTACGTGCGGGGCGACGGTCATCACTGCGCGGCGGGCGACGGTCATCACTGCGCGGCGGGCGACGGTCATCATTGAATCCACCGCGACGGTCGTCCGTGCGGGGACGGTCGGATCCGGCGTTGCGGTCGTATCCGGAGGTACTGCGGGAAGTGTTGCTGCGTCCACCACGGGGTGCATCGCTGCGTGCGCCGCGGTTGTCGCGGGAGTTGTTACGGTCCGGTGTGCCATCTCGGCGAGCGGGATTGTTCACTTTTTTCCTGTCAGTTTTCTACTGTTTCCCGAGCGTGGTCGGGTCTTTCTCGGTGCTGACGAGCGCCGGGATTCCGGTCAGTCGTCGACTTCGGTGTCCACTACGTCAGCGGGCACGTCTGCCTTGTTCATTCTCGCAAATCGCGGATCGGATTCCAGGCTTTCGCTGATGTCGTCGATGAGATCGACATCAGGCAAGAGCGGGGCCAACTCCGGGAGCTCGCTCAGCGAGGCCAGGCCGAGCCGTTCGAGGAACAGTTCGGTCGTGGAGTACCGTGTCGCGTTGGTGTCCGGGTCAGGCCCGGCTTCCGCGATCAGTCCGCGGGCAAGGAGGGTGCGTACCACCCCGTCCACGTTGACGCCTCGTACCGCACTGATCCGCGCACGAGTCAACGGTTGACGGTATGCGACTACGGCCAAAGTTTCCAATGCCGCCCTGGTCAATTTGGTGCGTGCGCCGTCCAATAGCAGCTTTTCCACGTACGGGGCAAACTCTTGTCGCGTGTACAGACGCCATCCGTCGCCCGCGTAGCGAAGGTCCATTCCGCTGCCGCGAGCGGTCAATGCGGCCGACATCGACGTCAGGCGTTCTTCGACTCGTTCCGGCGCGGTTCCGGTGACAGATGCGAGTTGGTTCACTTCGGCCGGCGAATCCACGACAAGCAGAAGCGACTCCAGCACTGCGTCGAGTTGATCGTCGTCGAGTTCGAAATCGGGGGCGGAATCTTCGGACTCCGAGGCGTGTTCGGTAGGCTCGATCATCTCGTCTAGCTGCGAAGACTCTGATTCCGTCGGCTCGGCGTTCATCCGTAGTCCTCCTCTGTGACCGGCGCGGCCGGGTCGTCTCCGGTCCAACTCACCATCAGCGGTCCGAGTGCTTCGGGTTGCTCGAACACAATGACCTGCCTGCGATACAACTCGAGCAACGCGAGAAATCTTGCGACTATCTCGACGGTGATCTCACACTCGGCAACGAGGTCCCCGAAGGGTGTCCACTCCCCTATGCCTCGCTCGCGCAGCAACTCGAGAATTCGCTCAGCCTGCTCGGGTATCGAGATATTGGACACATGGAGGTGATCGAGGCCCACCGTCGGCACCGGACGCGGTGTGAACACCGTCGCCGCGATCTCCGCAAAACGCTGAGGATCGACGCCCAACAACACCTCGGGCAGGAGTTCGGTGAACTGATCCTCGACGGCAACCGAGCGCGGATAGCGCCGCAGCGCTGCTTCCTCCAACTCACCGAACAGCGCCGCAACTTGTTTGTACGCCCGGTACTGCAGCAGTCGCGCGAAGAGAAGGTCGCGGGCTTCGAGAAGCGCCAGATCCTCCGCGTCCTCGACCTGCCCGGCGGGCAACAGCCTGGCCGCTTTCAGGTCCAGAAGCGTAGCTGCGACGACCAGAAACTCTGTTGTCTGATCGAGGCCCATCGCACTGCCAAGTTCCTTGGTGTATGCGATGAAATCGTCAGTGACGGTGTGCAGGGCGACTTCGGTGACATCGAGCTGTCGTTGATTGATCAGGTTCAACAGCAGATCGAACGGGCCTTCGAAGTTCCGGAGAGTGACTCGGAAACCGGCAGCCTTGGCTGCGGTCTGAGCGTCGGTCGGCACGTTCGGGTCGATCGAATCCGGCTCGACTTCGACCGAATCTTCTTGCGATGCAATCAGTTCCACTAACGACCAGACCGGTGAATGACCTCGCGGGCCAATGCTCGATATGCCTCGGCCCCAGCCGATTTCGGCGCCCACGTCGTGATCGGCTCACCGGCGACGCTGGTTTCGGGGAATCGGACGGTGCGGTTGATCACCGTGTCGTAGACGACGTCGCCGAACACCTCGACGACTCGCGCCATCACCTCACGAGCGTGCAGAGTCCGGGCGTCGAACATCGTGACGACGATACCGGCCAACTCGAGCTTGGGATTGAGACGATCGTGCACCTTTTCGACGGTGTCGTTGAGGAGTGCCAGGCCGCGCAGGCTGAAGTACTCGCATTCCATCGGAATGATGACCGAATCGGCGCAGGCCAGTGCATTCACCGTGAGCAGGCCAAGCGACGGCTGGCAGTCGATGAGCACGTAGTCGTACCGATCGAGAACAGGGTGCAACACGCGTCCCAAGGTCTGCTCACGTCCGACCTCGGTGACCAATTGGATCTCGGCGGCCGAAAGGTCGATGTTGCTGGGCAGCAGGTCGAGGCCGTCGACCCGAGTTCGCATCAACACATCGTCGATGGACACACGCGGTTCGACCAGAAGGTTATGGACGGTCAGTTCCAGGTCGTGATGCTGGACGCCCAGTCCAGCAGACAACGCGCCTTGGGGATCGAGATCCACTAGGAGCACTCGGCGACCGTATTCGGCCAACGACGCACCCAGGTTGATGGTCGACGTCGTCTTGCCGACGCCGCCCTTCTGGTTGCACATCGCGATGATCATCGCGGGTCCGTGGTGCGCCAACGGTGTCGGTTGGGGTACCTCGCGGACCGGTCGACCTGTCGGGCCGAGTTCTTCCGCGGAAACGGTGAGGGTTTCCGCAGGTGGAGAGGCTACTGGCGTCGTATCTATTTCGAACATCGCCTCTGGTTCGGAGGGTACAGCTGGTGCTGATTCGTTCACGCGCTCGAAGAGTTGGGCATTGACATGCGGCGGCGCGGACTCCGCCGCTGGTGGCTGCGATGTCGACACGGTCCGATGCTCCCCTACTCTTTCGGCGGTTGCTCTCGGCGCCGGCAAACCCCCGAAACTGCGGTGGAGGCCGCTCGCGCTCCTTGAACGCTACCGCTTACATCACCGAATGGTCTCGCAGACACGCATGAGCCAACCAACCCCTAACGGGCACGCGGGTGTGCCTGAGCCCACACTTCGCGCAGCGCGGTGACGGTGACCAGCGTGTAGATCTGCGTCGTGGTTACCGAAGCGTGACCGAGAAGTTCCTGCACGACGCGTACGTCCGCGCCGCCGTCGAGCAGGTGTGTGGCAAACGAGTGCCTGAGCGTGTGGGGTGAGACGTCCGCCTTGATCCCGGCCGACGCCGCCGCATCCTGAAGTATCTGCCACGCGCTTTGACGCGAGAGGCGTCCACCGCGCGCGTTGAGAAAGAGGGCAGGAACACCGCGCGTCGCCAGGCTGGGGCGCCCGCGGACGAGATACGCGTCGACGGCGGCGATCGCCGGCCTGCCGACGGGGACGATCCGCTGCTTGCCGCCCTTGCCCTTGAGCAGCACGGAACGAGTTTCGGTATCGATGTCGTCGACGTCCAGATCGATCGCCTCGGTGATTCGCGCTCCGGTCGAGTACAGGAGCTCAAGCAGAGCGCGATCCCGCAGGTCGCGGGGCCCGTCACCGGCCGCACCGCCACCCGAAGCGTCGAGCAGGGCGATCACGTCGTCGAGAGGCAGGGCCTTGGGCAGCTTGCGTCCGGGCGTCGGCGGCTTGACCGTTCGGGCCACGTCGACACCGACCAGGCCCTCGGCGGCGGAGAACTTGTGGAATCCGCGGACCGCGATCAGGGTGCGTGCTGCCGAACTGGCCGCCAATGGTACGACGCCGGCATCTTTGTCACCCAGGCGCAGATGTGTCACGAATTCGGTGACGTCGTTCTCCGTCACGCCCGCGACGTCGTCGATGCCGCGTCCGTGCAGGTACTCCGCGTACCGATTCAGGTCGCGGCGATAGGAAAGTAGAGTATTGCGCGCAGATCCTCGCTCGACCGCTAGATGGTCGAGATACGAGTCCACCTGTCGGGCAAGCACTTCAGGCTCGCGACTTGCGTTCTCCGAATGCGCGAGGACGATCGGACCACGGTGCGTCGGCGGGGCGCAGCGGCTTGCCCGTCGCGCGTGCGGTGGCGATCGCGAGTATGCCCGATACCGCTGTGGCATTGACGATGTCGCCACGTAGCGCCATGTCGACGGCGTCGGCGAGCGGAACCCGCGAAATCTCGAGATCGGCTTCTTCGTGTTCGGGATCGTCGCGCTCCACCTCGTGCAGCCCCTCGGCGAGGAAGACGCGAACTGCCTCGTCCGTGAACCCGGGTGAGAGAGCGACATCGACCAGCACCGACCACCGATCGGCGCCGAGTCCGGTTTCTTCGCCCAGCTCGCGCGCTGCCGCCTCGACCGGGCTCTCCCCCGGAGCGTCGAGCAAACCGGCAGGGATTTCCCACAACCGGTGCCCGAGCGGGTGACGGTACTGGTGAATCAGCACCAGGTTGTCGTGCTCGTCCAGTGCCACGACGGCAACGGCGCCGTGGTGTTCGACGACTTCCCGATCGGCACGCTGACCACCAGGCATCGCAACGGTGTCGACGCGCAACGCGATGATCGCGCCGGTGTAGACAGTCTTGGAGCCGAGGGTGTCGAATTCGTGCCGACCGGGATCGCTCATCTGTGGCTAGACCTTTTCCACGTTCTCGACTGCAGCGTCGAGCGCCGTCTCGGTGGCAGCGGTGTCGATCTTCTCGTCACCGTGGACGTCGACGGGCAGGCGCTCTTCGAGCTTGTACGTCAACGCTGCTTCGACGAAGGCGGCGAACAGCGGATGCGGGCGAGTCGGGCGGCTCTTGAGCTCCGGGTGTGCCTGGGTGGCAACGAAGAACGGATGCTGCTCACGCGGGTACTCGACGAACTCGACCAGATGACCGTCCGGTGAGGTTCCGCTGAACTGCAAGCCGGACTTGGCAATCCGATCGCGGTAGGTGTTGTTGACCTCGTAGCGGTGACGGTGACGCTCGGAAACGTCCTCGGTTCCGTAGGCCTGAGCGACGACGGAACCCTTGGTCAGCACGGCCGGGTAAGCACCCAGACGCATGGTGCCACCGAGGTCGGCGTCACCGGCGATGACGTCTTCCTGATCAGCCATCGTCGAGATGACCGGATGCTTGGTGTCCGGCTCGAACTCGGCCGAGTTGGCATCGTCGAGGCCGACGCTACGAGCAGCTTCGATGACGACGCACTGCAGACCCAGGCACAGACCCAGCAGCGGCAGCTTGCGCGAACGTGCGAAACGGATCGCGCCGAGCTTGCCTTCGATGCCGCGGATGCCGAAGCCGCCGGGGATCAGAACACCGTCGACGTCACCGAGAGCAGCCTGCGCTCCGGCTTCGGTCTCACAGGCGTCCGACGGGACCCAGGAGATCTCGACCTTGGACCGGTTCGCGAATCCACCGGCGCGCAGTGCCTCGGTGACGGAGAGGTATGCGTCGGGCAGGTCGACGTACTTGCCGACCAATGCGACGCGCACCGTCTCACGCGGCTGGTGAACACGATCGAGGAGGTTGCCCCACACGGTCCAGTCGACGTCGCGGAACGGGAGTCCGAGCTGGCGAACGACGTAAGCGTCGAGGCCCTCACGGTGCAGAACCTTCGGGATGTCGTAGATCGAGGGAGCGTCGGGCGTCGAGATGCAGGCGTCGACGTCCACGTCGCACATCAGGGCGATCTTGTTCTTGAGGCCCTGCGGAACGTCACGATCGCAACGAAGGATCAGCGCGTCGGGCTGAATGCCGATGCTGCGCAACGACGCAACCGAGTGCTGCGTGGGCTTGGTCTTGAGCTCTCCGGAGGGGCCGAGGTACGGCACGAGGGAGACGTGCAGGAAGAAGACGTTGTCGCGGCCGACGTCGTGGCGGACCTGGCGAGCGGCTTCGAGGAAGGGCTGCGATTCGATGTCGCCGACGGTGCCACCGATTTCGGTGATCACGACGTCCGGGCGGTGTCCCTGCAGATCCGGACCGCTCATCTCGAGGATGCGACGCTTGATCTCGTCGGTGATGTGCGGGATGACCTGAACGGTGTCGCCGAGGTACTCGCCGCGGCGTTCCTTGGCGATGACCGTCGAGTAAACCTGGCCGGTGGTGACGTTCGCCTGGCCGGAGAGGTCACGGTCGAGGAACCGCTCGTAGTGTCCGACGTCGAGGTCGGTCTCGGCACCGTCTTCGGTAACGAAGACCTCGCCGTGCTGGAAGGGGTTCATGGTGCCCGGATCCACATTGAGATAGGGATCGAGCTTCTGCATGGTCACGCGCATTCCCCGCGCGGTCAACAACTGTCCCAGGCTCGAGGCGGTCAAACCTTTGCCGAGCGAGGAAGCTACACCTCCGCTGACGAAGATGTGCTTGGTGGCGGTACGCGTGTTAGTGCGTGACTGTGGCAAAGGGGCTCCCGTGACGACTGTGCAGGGCTTGGTCTGATGAAGCATGCTGGGGCCTGCCGACCCACGGGATTTCACGGTAACACCTATCGGGGGTCGGTGCCTACAACGCGCCGACTTTCCGCCCCCGATGTGACCGGCGTATCAATACCGGGGTGTTCAGTTGGTGGGTGCGCCGACGGTGACCGCCGCCGCTCCCGGTCCCGTGCCGTAGCGGCCGGCGCCGCCGTTCAACTGTTCCTGCAGCGCCAACGGCGTGGTGATCTTGCCCGACTCCCGATCGATGTTGTCGATGGTCGTCAAGCCCGCTGAGAGCGCCGCGTCCGCACGAGCGACGGCAACCGGACCACTGCCCTCGGCCGAGCCAGGCCGGCCCGCAAGAATCGTTCCTGCGCCGCGTCCGTCGAGAGCACCGGCGAACCGGGCGATGACGGCGCCGCGGTTACCCGTGGCTGCGTCGGATTCACTCTTGTTGTCGCCGGTGAGAACCACGGCGAGTTGAGCCGGCTTGACCGCTCCGTCGTCGTAGCTGATGAAACCGGCGCTACGCAGCGAGTCGAGCGCGAGATTCATCTCGTCCGGAGTGCTCTGCGGTTCGCTGTTCTGCCCGTTGAGAAGCAGAACCGAACCGAGCAGATCACCCGCGAGACTGCCCTGATCGACCGCACCGGTCTTGAGGGTGATCCCCGCAGGGATGACATTGGTGACGACGGTCCGCAAGCGGTCACCGCCCGTGGCGTCGACAAACGAATCGGTGAGCGAGACGCGTCCGGTCACGGCACCGCCGGCGGCAGTGACGAGTCGGTTGACACCGTCGAGATCACTGGGATCCGCGTCCGGTGCCGTGATGACGACGACGGTGCGACCAGCGAGACTGTCACGCACGACGCGACCGCCGACAGCGGCATCGAAGCCGTCCGCGGAATTGAGTTGCTGCTGAAGCTGATTGGACTGTTGATTGAGGTCTTCGATCTCGTTCTGCAGGTCCGCCTTGTCGTCGCGCAGACCCGAAAGCAATCCACTGGACAGCATTCCGGAACCGAGCACCACGCCGATCGCGAGTGCCAGGAAGATTGCCGCTATGGAAATTGCATGTTGACGCATCGAAATCACTTGAAGAGCCCCTGAACCCACAGCGCGAAGCTGTTCCACGTTGCGATTGCCCAGTCGAGAACTTCACTACCGGCATTGGACACGACCAGGGCGACGATCACTGCCACCAGGGCGGCGAGCACCAGGAGCGCGATCGCGCCGCCGGACACTCGACTTCGATACAGCGTTGCCACAGCCTTGGCGTCGACCAGCTTCGGTCCCACCTTGAGCCGTGTCATGAACGCCGACGGATTGCTTTCACGACGCCCACGGTCGAAGAACTCGTCCAAGGACACCACGTTGCCGACCGTCACGATCAGTGAAGCTCCGTGGTGATCGGCGAGCAGCAACGCAAGGTCGGTCGGTGAGCAGGTCGCCGGGAACGTCATCGCCCCGATCCCGAGATCCTGGATTCGGGAAAGCCCCGCCGCATGACCGTCCTGGTCTGCGGGCAGAACAACTTCCGCGCCGGACTTGAGGGTGGAACTGGTGATCTCTTCCGGGTCGCCCACGATCAGATCGGGGCGGTATCCGGCCTTGCTCAACACGTCCGCACCTGCGCCGACACCGATCAGGATCGGCGAATACTCCTTGATGAAGGGCTTGAGGTTCTTCAGATCTGCCTCGTGTTCGGGTCCGTCGGAGACGACCACGACGTGGCGATCCTTCAGGTCGATGTCGATGTCCGGAACACCGATTCCGTCGATCAGCAAAGGACTTTCGGTGCGGATGAACTCGATGGTGTTACCCGAGAACGCTTCCAGGTGATCGACCAGGCCGGTCTTGGCCTCGATCATCCGATCGGAGATCTCGGCCTCGGTCTGCTCTTCGCCTTTGACGAGACTCTTCTCGCCGTTGAAGATCTCGCCCTCGTGCAGGCGGATCTTGCTGCCGTCCTTGACGTTCTTGAAGACGTCACCGTCTACGGCATCGATCAGAACGATGTCGTTGGCGACGATCACTTCCGGTCCGAGGTTGGGGTACCGCCCCGAAATCGACGGCGACGCGTTGACCACGGCCATGACTCCGGCTTTCACCAGAGCATCGGCGGTCCGGCGATCGATGTCGACTTCGTCGAGGATCACGATGTCTCCAGGACCGACGCGGCGTAGAAGCTTCGCCGTGTTCCGATCGGCCCTGGCGATGCCACTGATCCCAGGCAAGGATTCGGTGTTACGTGAGAGCAATCCGGGCATCTTCATGGCTTCGATGATGAACCTGAAACCGCGTTGACCGGTGGAGGCGCGCCGACAACTACCACATCAGTCACACCAACACCACAGAACCTTCAATCTGTGACGCGGGCCGCATTCGCGATCTCGAGCAGTTCTTCGGCGTGCGCACGACCGGTCTCGGTGTCGTCCAGCCCTGCCAACATACGGGCCAATTCGACCACCCGATCCGAATCCGACAAGGTCCGCACGCCACTGCTCACCACGCCGCCTTTGTCGTCGACCTTGTCCACCACGAGGTGGGTGTCGGCAAACGCAGCAACCTGCGGAAGGTGGGTGACGACGATAACCTGATGCGTACGAGCAAGTTTCGCCAATCGGCGGCCGATCTCGACAGCAGCGCGACCACCGACCCCCGCGTCCACTTCGTCGAAAACCATCGTCGCGCCGGTGTCGCTACCAGCGAGAACAACCTCGAGCGCCAGCATGACGCGTGACAGCTCGCCACCGGAAGCGCTCTTGCTGATCGGAAGTGACGGTGCCCCGCTGTGCGCAGACAGACGGAATTCCACCTCGTCGACGCCGGCAGACCCGGCATGAAGGTCTACTCCCCCGACGCTGAGCGGCGCCGAGTCCTGCGGGCCGGCAGGCTGCGAACGCACAGTCACCTCGAGACCCGCACGTCCCATCGCCAGACCGGCGAGTTCCGCGCTGACGGCTTTGGCGAGCTTTGCCGCTGCCTTGACTCGCGCGGCGCTCAGCTTTGTGGCGGCTTCCGCGGTGAGGCCAGCCGTCTCCTCGACCTGCTTGGCCAACAGCGACAACGCATCCGAGGACACGTCGAGTTTCGACAGACGAGCGCGAGCGGTATCTGCCCATTCGAGAACCCCGTCGACATCGGCGGCGTACTTGCGAGTCAGAGTCTTCAGTTCCGATTGCCGCGACAGCAAAGAGTCCAGCGCACCCGGGTCTGCGGGCAGCCCGGACAGATAGGTGTTCAGGTCACCGGCAACATCGGTGACGACGGCAATAGCGTCGGCCAACCGGGAACCGAGGCCGTCCAGATCTGCGTCGGTGACCGACTCGATACGCGCCCGCGCTTCGGACATCAGGTCTAGCGCCGGCATGACCCCGACGTCGCCGCTTGCCATGTCGTCACTACCGGCGAGCGCAGCGTGCGCCTCTTCCGCAGCCGAGCGGAGCGAATCGAGTTCACTGAGTCGTCGAACTTCGGCAACTATCGCCGTGTCCTCGCCTGGCTCGGGTGCCACGCCGTCGATTTCGTTGAGCGCGAAGGTCAACTGATCTGCTTCTTGCGCCAGTTCACGAGCCTTCGACGTGCGTTCGATCAACTCCGAACGAGCATCGAGCCATTCACGACGGTGTTTGCGGTACCTCGTCAGCAGCGTTCCGATTGCCTTGTCCCCGAAGCGGTCCAGCGCATTGCGTTGCTGGTCGGGACGAAGCAATCGCAGCTGATCGTTCTGTCCGTGGACAGTCAGAAGTGGGTCCGTGAATTCGGAGAGAACTCCCGCCGGCACGCTTCGTCCGCCGAGATGAGCCCGTGAGCGGCCGTCGCTGCCGACTGTCCGGACGGCGATGATGGTCCCGTCCTCGTCGCGCTCGGCGCCGGACGATTCCAGGATTCGGACGATCTCACGCTCGGTGGCCGGTGAGACGTCGTCGGCGATGAATCGTCCTTCGACGACGGCTCGCGACGCGCCCAACCGCACCCGCCCGGCATCGGCTCGCGCTCCGCTGAGGAGGTGCAAGCTGGTGACGACCATCGTTTTACCTGCGCCGGTTTCACCGGTCAGGACGGTCAGGCCCTCGTGGAACTGGGCGCTGGCCTCGGAGATCACACCAAGACTGTCGATACGGATCTCTGCGAGCACGATTAAGGCTTCCTTCCTCGCCATCCGGTAACCGGAAGCTCGAACTTGCGAACCATCCGATCAGCGAAGGGCGCAGAGTCCAACCGGACCCACTTGACGGGAGTGGCGCCGCGAACGATCTCGACGCGAGCGCCGGCAGGCAGTTCCAACGTACGACGACCGTCGCAGAAGACCAGGCCGTCGTGGCTACCGGCGACGGTCTCCACCGCGATGATCGAATTCGGGCTGGTGACCAACGGCCGCGCGAACAGCGCATGCGCGTTGCTGGGTACGACGAGCAAAGCTTCGAGTTCGGGCCACACGACAGGGCCGCCTGCGGAAAATGCGTAAGCGGTCGAGCCTGTAGGAGTGGACACGAGAACACCGTCGCAACCGAAGGCAGACACCGGTCGGCCGTCGACTTCGAGGACAACTTCGAGAACTCCCAGACGCGAACGATTCTCGATACTGGCCTCGTTGAGCGCCCACCCGCGATCGATGATCTCGTCGTCCACCCGAATCACGACGTCGAGTGTCATACGGGACTCGACGCGATATTCCTTGCGAACTACCTGTGCGAGCGCCTCGTCGAGATGCTCGGCCTCGGTCTCTGCCAGAAATCCGATCCGTCCGAGGTTGATGCCCAGTACCGGAATGGACGCTTCTTGAGCGAGTTCGGCGGCGCGCAGAAATGTGCCGTCACCACCGAGAACCAGAACTAACTCGCATCCGACGGCAGCATCAGGGCCGGGATGAACAACCGTGACGTCGAGACCCGGCGCAGAGAAGCCCGCGGGTTCCGTCATTGCTTCGATGCGCGAGCTGTCTGCTTCGTCGACGAGGACTCGCAGCCCGATTCCCGCCCGTTCGAAAATCTTCCCGACTCGTTTGGCGGTTTCCGTGATGTCACGTCGACCAGGGTGTGCGACAAGAAGGATCTCGCGCGACTCGCCGTTCGTGACCGCGTTCACTGGGGCCCTTCCTCTACAGCCTTGCGAATCATGTCCTCCACCGAAGGAATTCCCTCGGTGTCCGGCTCGTGATCACCGGGCGAACCTGTCTTTCGAAGCCACAGGAAATACTCGACATTTCCCGACGGACCGGGCAATGGGCTGGCCACAACACCTAACGTCCGCAGACCTACCTTTGCAGCAGCCTCCGACACGTCGAGCACAGCCGAGATTCGCAATTCCGGATCTCGTACGACGCCACCGGCACCGACGCGGTCCTTGCCCACCTCGAACTGAGGCTTGACCATCGGAACCAGGTCCGCGCCGTCAGCAGTACAGGCGACAAACGCCCCGAGTACAAGTTTGAGAGAAATGAACGACAAGTCCGCGACAACGAGATCGACAGTTCCGCCGATGGTCTCTGCATCAATTGCACGAACATTGGTTCGGTCGATGACGTGCACCCGGTCATCGGACTGCAGGCGCCACACCAGTTGTCCGTAGCCGACGTCGACTGCGACAACTTCCTTCGCACCACGCGTCAGCAGAACATCGGTGAACCCACCGGTGGATGCGCCGGCGTCGAGGCAACGGCGACCTTCGACCGTCAATCCTTCGGCACCGAAGGCGTCGAGTGCGCCGATCAGTTTGTGAGCACCTCGCGACGCCCACGAAACTTCCTGCTCCACCTCGACGACCCGAAGTGGCGTTCCGGCTTCGATCGCCGTCGCAGGCTTGGTCGCAACGGCTCCCGAGATGAGAACTCGCCCGGCGGAAATCAGTTCTTGCGCATGATCTCGTGACCGTGCGAGTCCGCGACGGACAAGTTCGGCGTCCACCCGTGCTCTACGTGCCACGTCAAGCCCTGTCCACAGAGGCGAGTGCCTGGACGAGCACCTCGTGTGCCTGTTCCAAAATATGTGCCTTCTGCGGAATCACACCTGCTCCGTGCTGATCGTTCGGATCCTGTTCGATGCCGCCCAGGTGCGCCAGCAAACCGTCGACGTCAGAACGTATGCGTTCCGGATCGACGGAAGGGCGTGGCCCGGGCAACGGAGATCCGTTACTCGTGTTTCCGGGGTGCGGTGTCGGCGTGCTCATCGGGCACAACGTTAGTGCATGACTCTCGGTTACGCATACACCCGCACCCCCGCGAGTCGAACACATTTGCGAGAGATCAGACGAGCCAGGATGCAAACAGATCCGCCACGCCGGCATCCGACGCTTCCAGGGTCCGGAACGACGGATTAGCCCATGCGACAGGCGCAACCGCGCGTAGAAGCGACATCTCGTCCCCGACAACCGGGCCGTCGACAACCAGCGCCGACCCGTTCACGGAGACAGACCACTTGGAGTCCGCACCGACCAGCGATTCGACGGCCGGCTGATTGAGCGAATCCAGAGTTGCTGCAATGTAGGTGGGGCGCTGCTCAACCGGAGCCCGCAGTACGTCACCCGGCGTGCTCACACCGGTGAGAACCAACAACGAGTCGATCGAAACAGCTTGTGCGCCTTCGATATCGGTGTCCAAACGATCACCGACCACCAGTGGACGCGAGCACCCGCTGCGAGCGAGCGCGTCCTCCATCAGCGGTGCAGCAGGCTTACCTGCCACCAACGGTTCCTGCTTGGTCGCAGCGCGTAGAGCTGCCACCATCGAGCCGTTGCCCAGCACCAAACCCCGCTCCGACGGCAGTGTTGTGTCCAGGTTTGCCGCTACCCACAGCGCACCGGCCCGGATCGCCAAGCACGCCTCGGCAAGGATCGACCAGTTGGTCTCCGTCGAATGTCCTTGAACGACAGCAACCGGAGAATCCGCGAATTCGCGCACCGGAAGCAACCCGACGCGCGTCACCTCGTCGGCCAATGCGTCGGTACCGACGACGAGCACAGCGGCACCGGGTTCGAGACGCTCCGACAGCAGACGCACTGCCGTCTGAGAACTGGTGACGACACGATCGTCTTCGGAATCGAAACCGAGTTCGGTCAGATGCGCCGACACTGCCGAAGGCGAGCGACTCGCATTGTTGGTCACGTAGTACAAGGCCTGCGTGCCCTGACCGAGAGCGGCCTGGGTGCCGGGAATCGCATGAGCTCCGGCGTACAGAGTGCCATCGAGATCGAGCAAAAGTACGTCGTACTGAGTACGAAGCACGGTCACTGATCTTCTCCGGTCAACTCGGCCACCCGTTCTTCAGCATCCGTGTCACCCTCGAGGTCAGCAGCTGCAGCGTTGAGGAACCATTTCAGTCCGTCTTCGACACGACCAGCTGCAACGAGGGCATCGGCGTAGGCGTAGAACAGCCGAGCCGCAGCTTCACCGGTACGCGCTGCGTCCAGATCCTTGGTCTGCAGTGTGACAACTGCCTGGTCGAACTGACCGAGATCCATGCGGGCGCCCGCGACGACGATCCTCAACTCAGACGCCTCGTCGCCCGAAAGCAGGGCAGCCTCGTCGCTACGGCCGAGCTCGATCGCGCGTTCGGGTCGACCCAAACCGCGTTCGCAGTCGGCCATGACAGCGATCAGACCCGGTCCGCCAGCCATTCGACGGGCAGCACGAAGCTCGGAGAGAGCTTCAGCCCATTCACCGGCGTGGTACGCGGTGATTCCGGCGGCTTCACGAACGACCGCAATTCGGCCGGCGCGCTGACGGGCAGCGCGAGCGTGGAGCAGTGCGAGTTCCGGATCTTCGTCGACGAGCTTGCCCGCCATGACGAGGTGACGCGCAACCGTGTTGGCGTTGTCCTTGTCGAGGCTGAGCAGATCCCGACGAACGGCCGGGTCCAACTCCGTGGGCTCTACGTTGTCGGGCAAATCCGGTTCGTCAGGTCGTGCTTGCTGACGGTTGCGGTCGCCATCGCGTCCACGAGGGGTGAACCCACCCTCGCCGCCGCGACGCTGTCCGCCGTTGAATCCGCCGCCGCGGTTACTGTTTCCAGCACCGCCACGGTTGTTGTCTCCGGCACCACCGCGGCGGTCTCCGCCTGCAGCGCCGCGTGATCCACGCCCGTCGTTGTCACGACGGGGGCCACCTGATCGAGGCGCTCCTCCCCCACGGAAGGACCGACGCTCGTCGCCATTCTCCGACACAGTCATTCCTCTCATACAACGCACGAAAGGGGACCCAATATGTTGGGTCCCCTTTCGGTTAACGGGTGTTCGGCGGTGTCCTACTCTCCCACACCCTGTCGAGTGCAGTACCATCGGCGC
>NZ_JASHKY010000056.1:0-5192 GCF_030056935.1 Rhodococcus sp. IEGM 1302
GTCCGAGTGGCGGAATGGCAGACGCGCTAGCTTGAGGTGCTAGTGTCCTATTAACGGACGTGGGGGTTCAAGTCCCCCCTCGGACACTCTGTGTTGAGACAGACAGGAAAAGCTCCGGTTCATCGAACCGGAGCTTTTCTCGTAATTGGCGAAGTTCCCGCACCAGGGAACAGTCCGCGCGAGCGGCGATCGAGATGGAACAGAAGTTCGAAGTGGATACAGACACCAAGAAGTCGGATGCACTGCAGGCAGATTCGCTGGAAACAGCCGATTCAGAATCTGCTCGAGCCGAACTCACCGGACTCGACCCCGCGGAACTCGAAATCTGCCTGAAGGTCCTTTCCGAAGCCGCCGAACTCGACGACGAGCATCCCGATTCGATCACCATGCAGCGCGCTGTCGGCCATCTGTTCAAGCGACTCAAGAAGAAGCGTCGCCTCGCCTCGCGCGCAGCCGTCAACGAAGCCGACCGCCAAGTGGTCGCTGCGACTGCCACCGGTTCACCCGATCGCATCGACGACGAGACCGCAGGCATTCCGATCAAGTCGAACACCGCCGGCGCCTCCGCCGGAACGCTCATCAAGGCGCGGCCGTGCTACATCTGCAAGCAGCGCTACACCGCAGTCGACGCCTTCTACCACCAACTGTGCCCCGATTGCGCTGCCACCAGCCGCAGCAAACGTGATGCCAGCACTGATCTCACCGGCCGACGCGCACTTCTGACCGGCGGCCGCGCGAAGATCGGCATGTACATCGCGTTGCGCCTGCTGCGTGACGGCGCACATCTGACCATCACGACGCGATTCCCCAACGACGCGATCCGCCGATTCAAAGCGATGGAAGACAGCAACGACTGGATTCACCGTCTGCGCATCGTCGGCATCGACCTCCGCGACCCCGCCCAGGTTGTTGCACTCGCGGATTCCGTTGCCGCACAGGGTCCACTCGACATCCTCATCAACAACGCCGCGCAAACCGTCCGACGCTCCCCCGGTGCCTACGGCGCTCTGGTCGACGCCGAGTCCGGTGCGCTGCCCGCCGGTGAACTCCCTGATGTCCTGACCTTCGGCAAGACGAGCGACGCTCACCCCGCGGCTCTGGCCGGATCGCTGTCGGACGTCGCAAGCATCACCTCCGGAAATCTGTCCGCCGACGCGGTCAGTTCACTCGCCCTCGTCGCCAAGTCGGCGTCACCCGATCGCATCGAGCAAGGCATCGCCATCGACGCGGGCGGGCTGCTGCCCGACCTCGCGCACACCAACAGCTGGGTTCAGACCGTCGAAGAGGTCGATCCGATCGAGCTTCTCGAAGTCCAGCTCTGCAACTCGGTCGCGCCCTTCATCCTCGTTTCACGCCTGCGCCCATCGATGGCCGCGGCAGCTGCGCGACGCAAGTACGTCGTGAATGTCTCCGCCATGGAAGGCCAGTTCAGCCGCGCGTACAAGGGCCCTGGCCACCCGCACACCAACATGGCCAAGGCAGCACTGAACATGCTGACCCGCACCAGCTCCAAGGAAATGCTCGACGACGGCATCCTCATGACCGCCGTCGACACCGGTTGGATCACCGACGAACGCCCGCACTTCACCAAGATGCGTCTGGCCGACGAAGGTTTCCACGCGCCACTCGACCTCGTCGACGGTGCCGCCCGCGTCTACGACCCCATCGTTCAGGGTGAACTGGGCGTCGACCTGCACGGCTGCTTCCTCAAGGATTACAAACCTTCGCCGTGGTGATCGGCAGCACGCCGCATTCGTGATGGGCGGCACCTAGGCGCCCCGATGTGGCGATCTCGTCACCCCCAAACCCCCGTGTCGAGTAGCTCATTTCAGGTAGAGCACAGCATTGCAGGCGATAATGGAGCCGACACTGCTCACCGACTCGGAGGAACCATGACGATCGCCGTCGTACACAAGGACAGCCCGGAAGGCCGCGCCGCAATCGTGGCCGCCGCACGGGAATCCGTGGGTCGAAGCGAGGAACTGCTGGTTCTGCACGTCCTGGACGACGTCAACATCGGAGGCACGGTCAACCTCGGAGACACCGAGGACGATCGGGCCGCTCTTCGCGGCGAGATCCAGTCAGCGCTCGACGCCGGTGGATTCTCGGAGACGAAGTGGGATCTGCGCACCACCGAGCACGACGGCGATCCGGTGACCGCGCTCGTCGACCTGGTCCACGACGCGGGTGTCGATCTCCTGATCGTTGGAACACGCCGGATGTCCCCCATCGGCAAGTTCCTCCTCGAACGCCCGCTGCAGCGTCTCCTACTCGAAGTGGAGGCTCCGATCCTCGTCGTCAAGGAACCCCTCCCCGCCGAGTGACCTCGGTCACATCACTTTCGGGTGCTCGTTTGTAGGCTGGCTCCATGACTGGAACCTCGCCCGCCCGAGAACTCGACATCATCGTCTACGGAGCGAGCGGCTTCGTCGGTAAGCTACTCGCCGACTACCTCGTCAAACATGCTCCCGAAGGCACGAAGATCGGCCTCGGTGGCCGTTCCCTCGAGAAGTTGGCAGCCACTCGCGCCGATCTGGGTACCGCCGCTGCCGATCTCCCCCTGATCATCGCCGACGCCGACGACGCCACCGCACTGAAGGCACTCGCCCAGCGAACCCGGGTCGTCGCCACCACGGTCGGCCCGTATGCCAAGTACGGCCACGCCCTTGTTCACGAATGCGCCTCCGCCGGAACTCATTACGTCGACCTCACCGGCGAGGTGCTGTTCCACCGCGAGAGCATCGACGCTAACCACGCCCTGGCCGTGTCGACCGGTGCCAAGATCGTCCATTCCTGCGGATTCGATTCCATCCCTTCCGATCTCGGAGTTCACGTCCTGCACGAGAAGGTCGCCGCCGACGGCGCCGGCGAGCTCACCGACACCACCCTGGTGGTCACGGCCCTGCGCGGCGGCGTGAGCGGTGGCACCATCGATTCGCTTCGCAACCAGATCGACGTGTCGAAAGACGATGCGCGCCTGCGGAAACTTGCTGCCTCGCCGTACTCGCTGAGCCCCGATCGTGATCGGGAGCCCGAACTCGGACGCCAGAGCGACGTGAGCGTGGTCGACGGCAAGAAGATCGATCCGTCGTTGAAGGGGTGGAAAGCGCCGTTCGTGATGGCGTCGTACAACACACGAGTCGTCCGTCGCAGCAATGCGCTCCGAGAGTGGGCGTACGGCAAGAAGTTCAAGTACAGCGAGGTGATGAGCGTCGGCTCATCGGTGGTGTCACCGGTGATTGCGGGCGGCGTGGCGGTCGGCCTCGGCGCGCTGGTCGCCGGACTCGCTCTACCTCCGACACGTTTCCTTCTCGACAAGGTATTGCCGGCTCCCGGTGAAGGTCCGAGCGAGAGCACCCAGAAGAAGGGCCACTTCACGCTCGACGTGTTCACCACGACCACGACCGGCGCCCGATACACATCACGAGTGAAGGCGAAGGGCGACCCGGGATACAGCGCGACGGCGGTAATGCTCGGCGAATCTGCGTTGTCGTTGGCAAAGGACCAAAATGCTCTTCCCCCGGCCACCGGCGTTTTGACTCCAGCGACAGCGCTCGGCGACGTCCTGGTCGAGCGTCTACGCGCGGCTGGTTTCGAGATTTCCGCGCGCAAACTCTAGACAGAACGAATTTCACTTGATCGTTTCAGCTCTTCGCGCCCGATTATCGCAGCTCAGGGCGCGGACAGCGGTGGGAATACTCCCAGGTAACATTGATGTTGGTTCATGGCATCCATATGTGATGCTCCGCTTTCGGAAAAGTGAGGCTATTCATGACTGAGCGCGTTCAGGTCGGCAGTCTTCAGGTTGCCAAGGTTCTCTACGACTTCGTGGTCGAGGAGGCTCTTCCCGGCACCGGTGTAGACGCCGAGACGTTCTGGGCCGGCGCCGACAAGGTCATCACCGAGCTCGCACCGAAGAACCGCGACTTGCTTGCCAAGCGTGACGATCTGCAGGCTCAGATCGATCAGTGGCATCGCGATCACGCCGGCGCTCCCATCGACGCCGCCGCGTACAAGGCGTTCCTGCAGGAAATCGGCTACCTCCTGCCGACGCCTGCCGAGTTCTCGGTCACCACCGCGAACGTCGACACCGAGATCACCTCGACGGCCGGCCCGCAGTTGGTCGTGCCGATCCTCAACGCGCGCTTCGCACTCAACGCGTCCAACGCCCGCTGGGGTTCGTTGTACGACGCGCTGTACGGCACCAACGCCATCTCCGAGGAGAACGGCGCCGAGAAGGGTTCCGGCTACAACAAGGTCCGCGGCGACAAGGTCATCGCCTGGGCGCGTGAATTCCTCGATGCGGCAGCACCTCTCGCGTCGGGATCGCATGCAGATTCAACCAAGTACGTTATCGACGGCAGTGAACTGAAGATCACGTTGGCAGACGGTACTGTCACCACGCTCGCCCAGCCGGAGAAGTTCGTCGGCTACCTCGGCGAGAAGGACGCACCGACGAGCATCCTGCTGCTCAACAACGGATTGCACGCCGAGATCCAGATCGACGCCTCGTCCCCGATCGGCAGCACCGACGCCGCCGGCGTCAAGGACGTCGTTCTCGAATCCGCCGTCACCACGATCATGGACTTCGAGGACTCTGTCGCCGCTGTCGACGCCGACGACAAGGTTGTCGGCTACCGAAACTGGTTGGGTCTCAACCGTGGTGACCTGTCCGAGGAGATCAAGAAGGGCGCCAAGTCCTTCACCCGCACGCTCAACGGCGACCGTAAGTACACCGCAGTCGACGGCAGCGAACTCAGCCTGCACGGTCGTTCGCTCCTGTTCGTCCGCAACGTCGGTCACCTCATGACCAACCCCGCGATCCTCGACGCCGACGGCAACGAGGTCCCCGAGGGCATCCTCGACGCCTTGATCACCAGTGCCTGTGCAGTGCACGGCCTCTCGATCAGTGACGCCAACGGACCGCTCGACAACAGCCGCACCGGCTCGATCTACATCGTCAAGCCCAAGCAGCACGGTCCCGAGGAGGTTGCCTTCACCACCGAACTGTTCGGCCGTGTCGAGCAGGTCCTCGGGCTTCCGGAGAACACGCTCAAGGTCGGCATCATGGACGAGGAGCGTCGTACGACGGTCAACCTCGCCGCCTGCATCAAGGAAGCCGTCGACCGCGTGGTGTTCATCAACACCGGCTTCCTCGACCGCACCGGCGACGAGATCCACACCTCCATGGA
>NZ_JASHKY010000032.1:0-12413 GCF_030056935.1 Rhodococcus sp. IEGM 1302
ACCTCATGTACGAGGGTGGCATCGCCCGCATGAACTACTCGGTGTCCGACACCGCTGAGTTCGGTGGATACCTCTCCGGCCCGCGCGTCATCGACGCCGACACCAAGGAGCGCATGAAGGCGATCCTGGCCGACATCCAGTCCGGCGAGTTCACCCGTCGTCTGGTTGCCAACGTCGAGAACGGCAACACCGAGCTCGAGGGCCTGCGCAAGGCCAACGCCGAGCACCCCATCGAGGTCACCGGCAAGAAGCTGCGCGACCTGATGAGCTGGGTCGATCGTCCGATCACCGAAACCGCGTAATTCGCAGTTTCACGCTCCACGTCTCCACTGGCCTGATGCCGCGCCGGTTCAATTACGTTGAACCAGCGCGGCATTGGGCCGGAGTCGTTTTCCGGGTCGTCTGAGTCCGGATTCATATTCCGTCGAGAATTTGCCCGCGAAAGTGTCCACTATGTGGTATTGCCTACCGCGTTGTGGATTCCAAGTGAGCGCGCACTAAACTATCGGTGGTTAAACCACCTTCACACCCACCTAATCAGGGAGTTTGCACGTGAGCCAGCCTGGCCGTCCCGTTGTTCTGATCGCCGACAAGCTCGCGCCGTCCACAGTCGAGGCGCTCGGTGACGGTGTGGAGGTGCGTTGGGTCGACGGACCCGACCGCCCGGCGCTGCTCGCCGCGGTACCCGAGGCCGACGCGATTCTCGTCCGTTCCGCCACCACCGTCGACGCCGAGGTTCTGGCTGCCGGCACCAAGCTGAAGATCATCGGCCGCGCCGGTGTCGGCCTGGACAACGTCGAGATCCCCGCAGCCACCGAGCGCGGCGTGATGGTCGTCAACGCACCGACCTCCAATATTCACTCCGCTGCCGAGCACGCTGTCGCGCTCCTCATGTCGACCGCTCGCCAGATTCCCGCAGCAGACAAGACTCTGCGTGAGAACACCTGGAAGCGAAGCAAGTTCAACGGCGTCGAGATCCTCGGCAAGACCGTCGGCGTTGTCGGACTCGGCCGCATCGGCCAGCTCTTCGCGCAGCGTCTCGCTGCGTTCGAGACCACGATCATCGCGTACGACCCCTACCTGCCCGCAGCGCGCGCAGCGCAGCTCGGCATCGAACTGGTCACCATCGACGAGCTCGTCGAGCGCGCCGACTTCATCTCCGTGCACCTGCCCAAGACCAAGGAAACGGCCGGCCTGATCAACGCCGAGCGCCTCGCCAAGGCCAAGGACGGCGTCATCATCGTCAACGCCGCTCGCGGTGGTCTGATCGACGAAGATGCGCTCTACGACGCACTCGTCTCCGGCAAGGTCCGAGGCGCCGGTCTCGACGTGTTCAGCACCGAGCCGTGCACCGATTCCAAGCTTTTCGAGCTCGACAACGTCGTTGTCACCCCGCACCTCGGAGCATCGACGTCCGAGGCTCAGGACCGCGCAGGTATCGACGTGGCCAAGAGTGTTCTCCTCGCTCTGGCAGGCGAATTCGTTCCCGAGGCTGTCAACGTCTCCGGCGGCCCCGTGGGCGAAGAAGTTGCTCCGTGGCTCGAGCTCGTCCGCAAGCTCGGTCTCCTCGCTGCGACGTTGTCGCCCGAAGCTGTGCAGACCGTGCAGGTTGTCGCCACCGGCGAGCTGTCTGCCGAAACCGTCGACATCCTCGGCCTGGCTGCACTGCGCGGCGTGTTCTCCGCCAGCAGCGATGAGGCCGTCACGTTCGTCAACGCTCCGGCACTGGCCGAGCAGCGCGGCGTGACCGTGTCGGTCGAGAAGCACTCGGAGGCTCTTGCCCACCGCAGCGCGGTCGAGGTGCGTGCAGTTGCCGCCGACGGCACGGTCACGTCGGTCACGGGCGCACTCACCGGTCTGCAGCAGGTCGAGAAGATCGTCAACATCAACGGACGCAGCTTCGACCTGCGCGCCGAGGGCCACAACATCGTCGTTCACTACAGCGATCGCCCGGGCGTTCTCGGTGTCCTCGGTACCGTCCTCGGAAACGCGGGCGTCGACATCCTCGCAGCAGCACTGAGCCAGGATGCCGAAGGCGAAGGCGCAACTGTCATCTTGCGCGTCGATCGCGTCGTCGGTGACGCCGAGGTCGAGGCAATCGTCTCGCAGCTCGACGCTCGCGTCGCCCAGGTCGACCTTTCCTGATTGTTTTTGCTGTGCGCCTTTATCAACCGCCCGCGGTTGATAAAGGCGCACAGTTCTACTGAGATGAGGACTCCATGAAGCTTGCGGTCATTCCGGGTGACGGAATCGGCGTCGAGGTCACTGCCGAGGCGCTCAAGGTGCTCGGCAAGTTGGTTCCGGATCTGGAAACCACCGAATACGATCTCGGTGCCCGTCGCTACAACGCCACCGGCGAGTTGCTCCCGGCGGACGAGCTGGACCAGATTCGTCAGCACGACGCAATCCTGTTGGGCGCCATCGGTGATCCGCGGATCGTCGCACCCGGCATCCTCGAGCGTGGTCTGCTGCTGAACATGCGCTTCCAGCTCGATCATCACGTGAATCTTCGCCCCGCACAGCTGTATCCGGGTGCGCTGTCGCCGTTGGCGGCCCAGCCGGAGATCGACTTCGTCGTGGTTCGTGAAGGCACCGAGGGTCCGTACACCGGAAACGGTGGAGCGATCCGCGTCGGCACCGATCACGAGATCGCAACCGAGGTGTCGATCAATACCTGGTTCGGGGCCGAGCGCGTGGTGCGTTACGCATTTGCCTTGGCGCAGACCCGGTCCAAGCACCTCACCTTGATTCACAAGACCAACGTGCTCTCCAACGCGGGCGCAATCTGGACGCGTGCAATCGAGACCGTCGGTGCCGAGTTCCCGGACGTCGAAACCGCGTACTGCCACATCGACGCGGCCACGATCTACATGGTCACCGACCCGTCGCGCTTCGACGTGATCGTCACGGACAACCTCTTCGGTGACATCATCACCGACCTCGCCGGCGCCGTAACCGGTGGCATCGGTTTGGCCGCAAGCGGAAACATCGATGCCTCGGGTACCAACCCGTCGATGTTCGAGCCCGTTCACGGCAGTGCTCCGGACATCGCCGGCAAGGGAATCGCTGATCCCACCGCCGCGATCCTCTCGGCCGCACTGCTTCTTCGCCATCTCGGACGCGAGGACGACGCCGCTCGGGTCGAGGCTGTGGTCGCTGCCGACCTGGCTACCCGCGGCGAAGGTCCCATCTCCACAACGGAGATCGGCGACCGGATCACTGCAGCGCTGTAAGGAATTCTTTCACGAGATTGACGCGCGTGAGCCTTTCGGCTTGCGCGCGTCAGTCGTTTCCGGCACCCCGATAGACTGGCCGGCATGCGTCTTGGTCGAATTGCCAGTCCCGATGGTGTTGCGTTCGTCAGTATCGAAGGTGAAGAGGATGCCCTCGTCGCCAAGGAAATTGCGGAGCACCCGTTCGGGAACCCCACATTTACCGGCCGAAGTTGGCCGCTCGCCGATGTCCGTCTGCTGGCTCCGATTCTCGCCAGCAAGGTGATCTGCATCGGCAAGAATTATGCAGATCACATCGCGGAGATGGGCGGAGAGGCTCCCGCGGACCCCGTGATCTTCCTCAAGCCCAACACGTCCATAGTTGGCCCGGGTGCCCCGATCGTCTTGCCTCCCACCTCGAACGAGGTGCACTTCGAGGGTGAACTCGCGGTCGTCATCGGTCAACCGTGCAAGGACGTTCCGGCGGCGAAGGCGTTGAGCGTGGTCCTCGGTTACACGATCGCCAACGACGTGTCGGCGCGAGATCATCAGCGTCACGACGGGCAGTGGACGCGCGCGAAGGGCCACGACACTTTCTGCCCACTCGGCCCCTGGATCGAAACCAGTCTGGATGCGTCCGACGTCGACATCAGGACCGAGGTGAACGGTCAGGTCAAGCAGGACAGCAGCACGGCTTTTCTCCTCCACGACATTCCGAAGATCATCGAGTGGATCTCGGCGGTGATGACTCTCTTGCCTGGCGACGTCATCCTCACCGGCACCCCCGCCGGAGTAGGCCCGATCGTCGACGGCGATTCCGTGTCGGTCACGGTCTCGGGGATCGGCACGCTCACGAACCCGGTGACCGCCAAGAGCTGATCCTGACCCGGTTCCTTCAGTCACGCGACTACGGAGGCCCCATCCAACCGGATGGGGCCTCCGTCGTGGTGTGAGGTCGAGAGGTGTCTGTCGCAGAAAAGTTGCAAGATGGTAACTATCGCCAGTGGATTGATCGGGATTGCCAACCGACTCGAAGAAATCAGGCTCCGGGACTGACCTGCGGGTTTCATGACCCAGGCGAAGCTTCGCCTCTGATCCTCCTGGCGTTATGTCGGATTTGGCCAGGTTGGGAGAGTTCGCCATACGGTTTGCTGTCGCGGCCCGTAACAGACCAAATTCCCTGAAATGTAACGCTGAGCAGTAGGGTGACCGATAACTGGATAGAAGCCGATGGGGCAATCGAGTGGATTGCGCAGAAACGTGGTGATACATGACGACCTTCGCGGAAGCCTCCCGGACAGCGGCAGGGCAAGCGCGGAACGGGCAGCGGCCGGTGTGGCGAGACAAGAAGCGCTACCTGTGGCCACTGGGTTTGCTGGTTCCTCTCAGCCCGTTCGCTGCGTGGTTCCTGGTCGACAAATTCAGTCTCGGGCTCTTCTGGGCCATCGGGGCGTGGCTGATCGTCATCGTCATTCCCCTGATCGATCTCCTGGCGGGCGAGGACGGCAACAGCCCACCGGACGAAGCGATCCCTGAATTGCAAGAGGATCGTTTCTACCGCTGGTGCACGTACTTGTTCCTGCCCCTCCAATACGTCGGGCTGGTGTTCGTCGCGTGGTGCTGGGTGAACGCGCCGATGGCGGCGGGGGAGAAGTTCGCGCTCGCGATGACTGCCGGCGTGGTTGCCGGTGTGGGGATCAACGCGGCGCATGAATTGGGGCACAAGAGTGAGAAGCTCGAGAAGTGGCTCGCCAAAGTAGCGCTCGCGCAGTCCTTCTACGGCCATTTCTACGTCGAACACAACCATGGTCACCACGTCCGCGTCGCGACGCCGGAGGATCCGGCCAGCTCACGGTACAAGGAAAACTTCTGGTTCTTCTTGCCTCGCAGCGTCATCGGCGGCCTGCGCTCGGGATGGCGGATCGAAAGCGCTCGTCTGAGGCGTCAGCGGAGACGGACGTGGAGTTACCGCAACAACATCCTGAACGCGTGGGCGATGAGTGTGGTTCTGTTCGGCAGTCTGATCGCCGCGTTCGGCTGGGAAATTGCGCCGTGGCTCGCCGTTCAGGCAATTGCAGGCTTCACGTTCCTCGAGACCGCCAACTATCTCGAGCATTACGGCTTGCTACGTGCGAAGCGGCCTGACGGCTCGTACGTCCGGTGCTCGCCCGAGGACAGCTGGAACAGCGACCACGTCGTCAGCAATCTGTTCCTCTATCAACTTCAGCGTCACAGCGACCATCACGCGAATCCGCGTCTGCGGTACCAGAGCCTGCGAAGTGCGGCCGAAGCGCCGCAACTTCCAGCGGGTTACGCAGTCATGATCGTCTGCGCGTGGGTGCCGCCGCTGTGGCGAAAGGTCATGGACAAGCGACTGCTGGCCTACTACGACGGCGACATGACACGCATCAACGTCCTGCCGGGTAAGTGATCGGCCGGATGGAGGAAGGGCTGCCGGACTAACCTGTAGTACGACCATCCATCATCGCCGAGCCAAGTGAGCCATGACCAACAGCGAAGTACGCGTCCGTTTCTGTCCGTCACCCACCGGAACCCCGCACGTGGGTTTGGTGCGCACCGCCTTGTTCAACTGGGCATTCGCACGACACCACGGCGGCACATTCGTGTTCCGTATCGAAGACACCGATGCGCAGCGCGACAGTGAAGAGTCCTACCAGGCCATCCTCGACGCCCTCCGCTGGTTGGGGCTCAATTGGGACGAAGGCCCGGAGGTCGGTGGGCCGCACGCACCGTATCGCCAGTCCGAGCGTCGTGACCTGCATCTCGACGTTGTTGCCAAGTTGCTGGCCGCGGGCGAGGCCTACGAGTCCTACTCGACCAACGAGGAGGTCGAAGCGCGACACAAGGCGGCCGGACGCGATCCGAAGCTCGGATACGACAACTTCGATCGCGAGCTCAGCGACGAGCAGCGCGCTGCCTACATCGCCGAGGGGCGCAAGCCCGTCGTCCGCCTCCGGATGCCCGATCACGATCTGACCTGGAACGACCTGGTGCGGGGCGAGACCACGTTCAAGGCAGGCACCGTTCCGGACTTCGCGCTGACTCGCGGCAACGGCATTCCGCTGTACACGTTGGTCAACCCGGTCGACGACGCGTTGATGAAGATCACCCATGTACTGCGCGGCGAAGATCTGCTGTCCTCGACTCCGCGTCAGCTCGCGTTGTACGAGGCATTGATTCGTATCGGTGTCGCCGATTTCACACCGTCGTTCGGGCACTTGCCTTTTGTGATGGGTCAGGGCAACAAGAAGCTTTCCAAGCGCGATCCCGAGTCCAACCTCTTCATCCACCGCGATCGGGGCTTCATTCCCGAGGGATTGCTGAACTACTTGGCTCTGCTCGGGTGGAGCATCGCCGACGATCACGATGTCTTCTCGCTCGACGAGATGGTTGCGGCCTTCGACGTCTCCAAGGTCAACTCCAATCCTGCCCGCTTCGACCAGAAGAAGGCCGACGCGATCAATGCCGAGCACATTCGTCTGCTCGAGCCGGCCGACTTCGCCGGTCGTCTGAAGTCGTTCCTGGTGGAGCACGGACACATCGGCGCCGACGTCGACGAAGCGACGTTCACTGTTGCGGCGGACCTCGTGCAGACGCGCATCGTCGTCCTGTCCGACGCGTGGGATCTGCTGAAATTCCTGTTCGTCGACGAGGCGTCGTTTGCTCTCGATCCGGCCGCGGCGGCAAAGAACCTGAAGGAAGATGCCGGTCCGGTTCTGGACGCGTCTCTTGCGGCGCTCGATGCCATCTCAGAGTGGTCGGCGGCCAGTATCGAGGAAGCACTCAAGAAGGCCCTCATCGAGGATCTGGAGCTCAAACCGCGTAAGGCCTTCGCTCCGGTTCGGGTCGCGATCACGGGCTCTCACATCAGCCCTCCGCTGTACGAGTCGATGGAATTGCTCGGTCGTGAGGTCTCGCTCGCTCGGTTGCGGGCCGGTAGGGCAGCGGTAACCGCCTAGATCGGACGGTCTTCCGGCCGAAAATGAAGCAAAAACCTCCTGTGACCATACGATTTGGTATTTGGGGCAGGGGTACTGGTAATCTTCTTTTCGGCCGGAGACGAGCCGCCGAGCACAACAGCGAAGCGGATCGGGCAAGGCTGGTGAGCAAGACCTTGGGGTATGGTGTAATTGGCAACACAGCGGTTTCTGGTACCGCCATTCTAGGTTCGAGTCCTGGTACCCCAGCGGAAATCCGGTCGATTTTGTGGCCGGACTCAGACAAGCTAAGCTTGCTGAGCATCCAAGAGCAAGGCTGAAATACCACGTTTAAAAGCGTGTCCTGGCCCCGTCGTCTAGCGGCCTAGGACGCCGCCCTCTCAAGGCGGTAGCGCGGGTTCGAATCCCGTCGGGGCTACAAAGGAAAGACCCTCCGATCATTGATCGGGGGGTCTTTTCGTATGTGCGGAAAATGTTTCCGGCGATGCGAAAAACGATCACCCCCAGGCGAATTCGACTGGGGGTGATCGTCATCTCACTCTGTTGTCCGCGATCGGCTATCCGCTCTTACGGCGGAACTCTCGCTTGTGATCGGCCGGGCCATGCGTGTTGTGGACCTTGGACTGTCCGTCGCGATGGTCGGTCGATTTGGCGTTCTGATGATTCTTCCGTTCGAGGGCCTCACGGAACTTTCGTTTGGTTTCCTCCGATTGGGATTCGGGTTCGGACGGGGTGTTGCTGTCGAGATCGCTCATATGCTCACTCCTTGTTGTTGGGCCTGCTGGTGAAACTACGCCGGCCCGAATTCGATTGCTCGTGATTTTTCCGCTCACGAATCTCAGGGCTGCGGCGGCGGTGCGGTCGAGCCGGAAAGAGGCATCGCAGGCATCCCGAGCTTGCGGTGATCCCAGGAACGAGTTCGATCGGGAACGAACCGTACCGCGACGCGCTTGTGGAGCATCGCGTCGACGGCCGGGCGGAGATCGTCAATGTACGGGCCCGTGTACCGCTCCCAGACGCTGATTCCCACAGCGAAGAGGGCTTCCGGATCTTCGACGATGACCCCGGTACCCTCCATCGAGACTCCTCGGAGCGTGTCGTACGTCTGACCGTCTTCGATCAGGACGGACATTCGGGCGTCCCGGCGAAGATTGACGGCCTTCTGCGACTTGGCTTTGGTCTCGAACCAGATTTCGCCGTCGACTATCGCGAACCACATCGCGATCAGGTGAGGCATTCCGTCGGCGCTCAACGTCGCCATCGTTGCCGTACGGCTCTTTTCGACGAAGCTCGAGATTTCGGCCTCGGTCATCGTGATCTGACTACGCTGCTTTCCTGCCATGGTCGCGTCGTACTCCTACGTGCTCGAGGATCTGAAGGCCTTACTGTGTCACGAATTACAGACGCTTGTGGAGCGCTTCGGCAGCTGCGAGAAGGTCCGCCGCCCAGCGGGCTCCCGGTCGTCTACCCATCCGATCGATGGGGCCGGAGACCGAAATCGCGGCAATGACAGCGCCTGCCGAGTCTCGGACGGGAGCCGCGACGCTGGCGACACCGGGCTCACGTTCGGCCGCGCTCTGTGCCCAGCCGCGCCGGCGAACCTCGAGGAGCACTCGTTCGCCGAACGACGCATCGGCGAGGACGGTCCGTTGGGTTTGTGGATCTGCCCATGCGAGAAGGACCTTGGCGCCGGATCCGGCGTTCATCGGCAGTCGGGCTCCGACGAGCACCGTGTCACGCAGGCCGGTCGGTGGTTCCATCGACGCGACGCAGATGCGTTGTGTGCCTTCGCGACGGTACAGCTGGACGCTTTCGCCGGTGATTTCGCGAAGGCGGGGGAGGATGAGTCCGGCCGCAGCAATGAGTGGATCATTAGCGGTGGCAGCGAGTTCGGCGAGTCCGGGCCCTGGGCACCACTGACCGTCCGAGTCGCGAGTGAGGAGTCGATGGACTTCGAGACCGACGGCGAGTCTATGGGCGGTCGCGCGCGGCAAACCGGTTCGTGCACAGAGTTCGGTGAGGCTGCACGGTTCCTCAGCTACTGCATGAAGCACGCCCATTGCTTTGTCCAGGACGCCGATGCCGCTATGCTGTCTCATAGGTCGATACCAGTTTCTCGCATAGTGGGATGCTACCGCATTTCCTGGAGGGATAGCGCATTTCCTCGGGACAGTCTGCATCTGCTGTGAAGGCTGGGGACCTACTTCACGCGCGGCGGGCCAGCCCGTAGTCCGCCGACGCGAGGCTACGTACAGAGGTGGAAGACATGGCACAGAAAGCACGCACTCTCGCCGAGAAGGTGTGGGACGACCACGTTGTCGTGAAAGGGGAGGGGCAGGATCCCGACCTCATCTACATCGATCTCCACCTCGTTCACGAAGTGACGAGCCCCCAGGCATTCGACGGACTTCGCCTGGCGGGACGCCAGTTGCGCCGTCCCGACCTGACGATTGCCACCGAGGACCACAACGTTCCGACGATCGACATCGACAAGCCGATCGCAGATCCTGTGTCCAAGACTCAGGTCGACACCTTGCGCCGAAATTGCGAGGAGTTCGGAGTTCGCTTGCACCGCATGGGCGATCTCGACCAAGGCATCGTGCATGTGGTCGGACCGCAGCTCGGCCTGACGCAGCCCGGAACCACCGTGGTGTGCGGCGACAGTCATACGTCGACGCACGGCGCATTCGGTGCGCTCGCAATGGGAATCGGCACCAGCGAGGTCGAGCATGTGATGGCAACGCAGACATTGTCGTTGCGCCCCTTCAAGACCATGGCGATCACGGTCGACGGCGAGCTGCCTCCCGGCGTCACGAGCAAGGACTTGATCCTCGCAGTCATCGCCAAGATCGGCACCGGCGGCGGCCAGGGCTACGTACTGGAGTACCGCGGCGAGGCCATTCGCAAACTGTCGATGGAAGCTCGTATGACCATCTGCAACATGTCGATCGAGGCCGGAGCCCGCGCGGGCATGATCGCACCGGACGAGACCACTTACGAGTTCATCAAGGGCCGTCCGCATGCACCGTCCGGCGCAGAGTGGGACGAAGCCGTCGCCGCGTGGGAGTTGCTCAAGACCGACGAGGGCGCGGAATTCGACAACGAGGTTCACATCGACGCAAGCGCATTGACGCCTTTCGTCACGTGGGGAACCAATCCGGGACAGGGTGCGCCGCTCGGCGACCGTGTGCCTGATCCCGAACTGATCGTCGACGAGAGCGAGCGTCAGGCAGCCGAGAAGGCGCTCACCTACATGGGTCTCGACGCCGGTATGCCGCTTCGGGATGTTTCTGTCGACACCGTGTTCGTCGGTTCGTGCACCAACGGACGCATCGAAGACCTGCGCGCAGTGGCGGAGGTGCTCGAGGGTCGCCATGTGGCAGAGGGCGTTCGGATGCTCATCGTTCCCGGCTCGATGCGGGTGCGGGCTCAAGCCGAAAGCGAAGGTCTCGGTGAAATCTTCACAGCGGCAGGGGCTGAATGGCGCCAGGCCGGTTGCTCGATGTGCTTGGGAATGAACCCTGACCAGCTTGCTCCCGGCGAGCGTTCGGCATCGACGTCCAACCGGAATTTCGAAGGCCGACAGGGTAAAGGCGGCCGGACTCATCTGGTTTCCCCGCTCGTCGCGGCTGCCACGGCGGTCCGCGGAACGCTCTCGGCACCGGCCGATCTGGTCTGACCCACTTACCATCTCGAGGAGAATTTCGATGGAATCCTTTACCACGCACAAGGGTATCGGCGTCCCGCTGCGACGCTCGAATGTCGATACCGACCAGATCATCCCTGCCGTGTACCTGAAACGGGTGACGCGCACCGGATTCGAGGACGGGCTGTTTGCAGGCTGGCGTACCGACCCCAACTTCATTCTGAATCTGGCTCCGTACGACAAGGGAAGCGTCCTCGTGGCCGGTCCCGATTTCGGCACGGGCTCTTCGCGTGAGCATGCCGTGTGGGCTCTCTCCGACTTCGGATTTCGGGTCGTCATTGCTTCCCGGTTCGCCGACATCTTCCGCGGAAACGCCGGAAAAGCCGGTCTCGTAGCGGCACAGGTCGAGCAGAGCGACGTCGAATTGCTCTGGAAGTTGCTCGAAGAGCAGCCCGGACTGGAATTGACAGTAGATCTCGAGAATCGGACCGTCAGCGCCGGAACTACGGTGGTGCCGTTCAATATTGACGACTACACACGGTGGCGTCTGCTGGAGGGTCTCGACGACATCGGACTGACATTGCGGCAGGTAGACGCGATTTCCGAGTTCGAAAAGTCAAGGCCTTCATGGAAACCGACTACCCTTCCAGCCCGAATTTCGCAGGGCTGAACCGAAATCCGCAACTCCGCGCGGGAAGAGAAATAGGTCACCATTTCGCAGTCACGTTGAATGAGAATTGGCGTGGCACATAGACTCTTGCCGTTATCAGGTTTACCGTGGTTCTCAGTCGGTCCGACGGTGGACCACAATTAGCGGAGGAATTTCAATGAACAAGGCAGAGCTCATCGATGTTCTGACTGAAAAGCTGGGTTCGGACAGGCGCACAGCGACCGACGCAGTGGAGCACGTCGTGGACACCATCGTCCGCGCCGTCCACCGTGGCGAGAGCGTGACCATCACCGGCTTCGGAGTCTTCGAGCAGCGTCGTCGTGCAGCACGTGTTGCACGCAACCCGCGTACGGGCGAGACCGTCAAGGTCAAGCCGACGTCGGTTCCGGCTTTCCGTCCGGGTGCGCAGTTCAAGGCTGTTATCGCTGGTGGACAGAAGCTTCCGGCCACCGGCCCGGCAGTCAAGCGTGGCGTAGCAGCACCGGCCACCAAGGCTGCAGCCAAGAAGGCTGCTGCCAAGAAGACCGCAGCCAAGAAGGCTCCGGCCAAGAAGGCTCCGGCCAAGACCGCAGCCAAGAAGACGGTTGCCGCGAAGGCTCCCGCCAAGAAGGCTCCGGCCAAGACCGCAGCCAAGAAGACGGTTGCCGCGAAGGCTCCCGCCAAGAAGGCTCCGGCCAAGACCGCAGCCAAGAAGACGGTTGCCACCAAGGCTCCGGCCAAGAAGGCTCCGGCCAAGACCGCAGCCAAGGCTCCGGCCAAGAAGGCTCCGGCCAAGAAGGCCCCCGCCAAGACCGCAGCCAAGAAGGCTCCGGCCAAGAAGGCTCCGGCCAAGCGCGCAAAGTAGTCGCGTTCGGGTGAAAAACCCGATGCAGTAAGACAAAGAGGTGGAGCCGCCGAGCAGATAACCCGCGGCACCCCATTTTTTG
>NZ_JASHKY010000032.1:12423-51549 GCF_030056935.1 Rhodococcus sp. IEGM 1302
CAACTGTCCCGGCGTTGGGGAAAAAAACCCGTTCCATAACCACATCCCGGTGCGGCCGCGCACCTCACCCGGGGCTGCACCTCTTTTTTGCTGTCTGGGAGAAGTGTGAATTCTCCTGTGTTTCAGTGCTTTGCAAAACTACCGAATCGAGCTGGGTGTCGGTTGGTCCAAATCCCTCAGGAGTTGGCGACTTTGGGGAGCGGGCTGTCGAGGTGATCCGCGGCTACCAGACGGCCGTCGAGGAACGAGAGCACCCAAGTGCTCGCCTTACGGTTGCGCGCCGAGGGCAGTGTTACACCGGCCGTATCAGCCCACCAGCGCATTAAATCGGGGATGACGCCTCCTTGGCTGCAGATTGCGGGAGTGCCCTCCAGCGCGGCGATCTGCAGCGCACGCGCCCTGGCGGCGTCGGGATCGGCCTCGTAACCTTCTTCGGTCAGAAGAGGTTCCGTCGAAATCTCTACACCCAATGCCTCCGCCAATGGCATCACAGTGTCGATGCAGCGCGTACGGTCAGCCGCGAAAACCGAATCGGCTCCGAAGATTTTCAGCTGTTCGACCAAGGCGGCGGATTGCTCTTTGCCCTTGGCGTCGAGTGGACGCAGATTGTCGTCGCCCTTGTATCGCTTACGGCTTCCAGCTTTTGCGTGGCGGACGAGTAATACCGTTTTCGTGTCAGGCCGAAGGGAAACGAAGCGGCGAAGAATCATTCGATCCATCGGGTAGGAAAGATGATCGGCTACCTCGGTGACCGGAAGCCAATAGAGAACATCCACTTCGCTATTCGGCCCGAAATCTCCGTCCACTGCTTCGGCCGACCAGTATTCGACCCGTTTGAGTTTGCGATGTCCCGGGATCGGGTACGTCACGCCACCGAGGTGCCTTCCGAAACGTCCGGTGATCGAGGTCTCTTCGCGGACCTCGCGAACTGCTGCGGTCAAGAAGGTCTCGCCGGGATCGAGCTTTCCTTTGGGGAATGACCAGTCGTCGTACTTCGGTCGATGTACGACGGCGATCTCGATGGCGGAAGGATCCTGAGGAGCCTTCCGCCACAGAACCGCGCCTGCGGCAAAGATGTTGGCTTTGACCGGCTTGTCGCTCATTGTGTGATCCGAGCCCGTCAAGACCCGCTGGCGGTGCGGCTGCGCATCAACGACTGTTGATGCTCACGTACGTCCTCACCGCGTTCGGGGGCAGCGACCCAACTCCCGTCCGGATGCAGTACCCAGCAGCGAGTTCGGGGATCGAGCGCGGAGTCGAAGATGTCACCGAGTTGCTTCGACAGTTTCGGGTCCTTGACCTGCACCATGACCTCGACGCGGCGATCGAGGTTGCGGTGCATCATGTCTGCGCTGCCGATCCAGAATTCGTCGGCCGAGCGGAAATGGAACATTCGCGAGTGTTCGAGGAAGCGTCCGAGAATGGAACGTACTTCGATGTTTTCGCTGAGGCCGGGAACGCCCGGCTTGAGCGCGCAGATTCCGCGAACCACGATCTCGACGGGGATACCGGCCTTGGACGCGCGGTACAACGCGTCGATGACCTGCTCGTCGACCAATGCGTTGGCCTTCAAGCGGATACCGGCATCGCGGCCTGCGAGCTTGTGCGCGATCTCGTTGTCGATCCGCTCGATGATCCCGCGGCGAACCCCGTACGGCGCTACGAGAAGGTTGCGGTAGCTCGTCTTTCGGGAGTATCCGGTCAGCGAGTTGAAGAGGTCGGTGAGGTCTGCACCGATCTCCGGTGCTGCGGTGAGCAATCCGACGTCCTCGTACATGCGCGCGGTCTTCGGGTTGTAGTTGCCCGTGCCGATGTGGCAGTAACGACGAATGGTCGAGCCCTCTCGTCTGACGACGAGGCACGTCTTGCAGTGAGTCTTGAGACCGACGAGACCGTAGACGACGTGAACGCCGGCCTGCTCGAGTTTGCGTGCCCACTTGATGTTGGCCTGCTCGTCGAAGCGGGCCTTGATCTCCACCAGCGCGACAACCTGCTTGCCCGCTTCGGCGGCGTCGATCAGTGCATTGACGATGGGGGAGTCGCCGGAAGTGCGGTACAGGGTCTGCTTGATCGCGAGCACCTGCGGGTCGGCGGCGGCCTGTTCGATGAAGCGTTGAACGCTTGTGGAAAACGAGTCGTATGGGTGGTGGACGAGCACGTCGCCTTCGCGCAGGGTCGAGAACACGCTCTTCGGAGTCTCGCGTTCACCGAACGCCGGATGCGTCGCCGGGACGAACGGAGCGTCTTTGAGAGCGGGGCGGTCGACGGCGTAAACCTGCCAGAGGCAGGACAAGTCGAGGAGACCGGAAACCTCGATCACGTCGGCCGGATCGACGTCGAGTTCACGCAGAAGCAGTTCGAGCATGTGCTCGGTCATGTCGTCGGCAACTTCGAGGCGAACGGGTGAACCGAAACGACGACGCGCCAATTCACGTTCGAGTGCCTGCAGCAGATCCTCGTCCCGATCTTCTTCGACCTCGAAATCGGCGTTGCGTGTGATTCGGAAAGCGTGATGTTCGACGATTTCCATTCCGGGGAACAGCACGTCCAGATGAGCCGAAATCAGTTCTTCCATCGGGAGGAAAGAATCGATGGTGGACGAAGATGTCGTGCTCTTGACTCGCACGAACCGCCCGACGTTGTCGGGAACCTTGACGCGAGCGAAGTGTTCGCCGCGGGTGACGGAGTCCTTCACTGTCACGGCGAGGTTGAGGCTCAGTCCGCTGATGTAGGGGAACGGGTGGGCGTGATCGACTGCCAACGGCGTCAGTACCGGGAAGACCTGCTCGTGGAAATGCGCCGAGAGCCGGCCGTGATCGTCGGCACTGAGGTCGGCCCATCGAACGATTGAAATGCCTTCTGCCGCCAGGGCAGGGCGGACCGAGTCGAGAAACACGTGTGCGTGCTTGTCGGCGAGTTCCTGGGTGCGACGCGCGATGAGCGCCAATTGTTCGCGTGGGGAGAGGCCGTCGGCGGACCTGACCGACAGTCCCGTCTCGTCGCGGCGCTTGAGTCCGGCGACCCGGACCATGAAAAATTCGTCGAGATTGGAAGCGAAGATGGCGAGGAACTTTGCGCGTTCGAGCAACGGCAGTGACTCGTCGGCGGCCAATGCGAGAACACGGGCATTGAAATCGAGCCAGCTGAGTTCGCGGTTGAGGTAACGATCCTCGGGAAGTCCGACGAGCAATTCGGGTAGCTCTGCCTTGGTAGCTGCAGGGGGAGCGCCCGGGATGTTGGTGGCGACCGCGACGGCCTGAGATCGCGGCGAGGTGGCCGCGCCGTTCTCGTGCCGGCCGGAGCTGTGGTCTCCGTCCGACTGGTCTTCGGAAATACGGTTTTCGAGTGCTTCGCCATTGCTCACTCGTCGATCATCCCCCACAATCGCGCGGTCCGACAATCGATGAAAGAAAATTCATCGACTGTTCGACGGCGTGGCCTTGAGTCTGGTCAACGAAGCCGATGTCGCGGGGCCTACTCCCAGTGCTCGCACAGTGCCGAGATCGGCATGGGTGTCGACGTCGGTGCGCAGTCCCGGCCATTGGCCGTTGAGTGGACGAGCACCTGAATTGGCATGTCCAAGTGCGGATTCCGGCCCGAACCGAGGGTCGAGCGCGCTTTCGCCGCACGCAAACAATGCGGAAGTGCCGGTGCCGTGGTGATCGACGACGACTGAACGTCCGCCGCTTCGGGCCGCGGCCACGGCCTCCGTCAGTTCGCTCGGTTGCATGGCGGGCAAGTCGGCTTGCAGCACAACGAGGTCGACCACTCCGCGCTTGGCTCGGATATCGGCGGCCGCTGCACTCAACGCCGCGTTGAGGGTTTCCTCCGTGCGCGGTGTTGCGCCGTTGGTTCGGGCGCCGTCGGGAGCTGGATCGGCGTAGACCGTCACGCCGACGGAATATGCAAGGGCGGCAACGGTGGGGTCCGGGGTGACCACTGTGACGCTGTCGATGGCCGAGACGGCTGCAACTGTGGCGAGGGTGTCGTGAAGCATGGCCAACACGAGGTCTGCACGCGCGTCCGAGTCGAGTTCGCCCGCGAGGCGGGACTTGGCCGATCTCAAGGACTTGACGGCCACTATCGCATGCATGGGGCGTTCGATCTCCGTGCGCGCATGCGGTGTCTCCACGGCGTGTGGGTACGGGGGTTCCGCGCTGTCCATCCCTCGATCTTGCCAGTCATCACGCTCGGTGTCCGCGGCTGCCCACCGCAGTGCACCACAGGCGATACTCTGTGCAGACGATTTTTCTGGCGGCGACCCGCTTCGCCGGGTAGACGGGGTGAGCGTGTGAGTAAGGCAGCTGTATTGGGCGCAGGTTCGTGGGGAACGGCGTTGGCGAAGGTGATGGCCGAGGCCGGAACCGACGTGACGATGTGGGCCAGGCGTGAAGAGGTCGCGAAGCGCATCGACACCACGCACGAGAACAGCGACTATCTGCCAGGCATTGCTTTGCCTTCGTCGATTCGCGCGACCCACCACCACGAGGAGGCGATGGCAGGTGCTGACTTCATCGTGCTGGCGGTTCCCTCGCAGTCGCTACGAGCAAACCTGGAGCAGTGGAAAGGCTCGATCGGGCCCGATGCGACTCTGCTGAGTCTGGCCAAGGGAATCGAGACCGGGACGCTCATGCGGATGAGCCAGGTCATCGTGTCGGTGACCGGCGTGGAACCGGGGCGCGTCGCGGTGCTCTCGGGCCCGAATCTTGCACACGAGATCGCCGGCGGGCAGCCCGCGGCGACGGTGATCGCCTGTTCGGATTCCTCGCGTGCCCTCGCTCTCCAGGATGCTTGTGCTACGGGCTATTTCAGGCCGTACACCAACTCCGACGTCATCGGATGCGAGATCGGTGGTGCGTGTAAGAACGTGATCGCGCTGGCCTGCGGCATGGCCGCCGGCAGTGGATTCGGCGACAACACGGTTGCCAGCATCATCACCCGTGGGCTCGCCGAGACGATTCGTCTCGGCGTTGCGCTCGGCGCCAAGGCGTCGACTCTTGCAGGCTTGGCGGGCGTCGGTGACCTGGTAGCGACCTGCACGTCCGAGTTGTCGCGAAACCGGACGTTCGGAGAGCGGCTCGGACGAGGCGGGTCGATGGAGTCGGCACAGAAGGCAACCAACGGTCAGGTCGCCGAGGGCGTGAAGTCGTGCACGTCGGTACGCGCACTCGCTGCCGGATACGACGTGGAGATGCCGTTGACCGACGCGGTCCACCGGGTGTGCCACGAAGGCATGGCCGTCAGCGATGCGATCGGTCAGTTGCTCGGACGCCGGACGAAGCCGGAATGAGTGAAATCGGTGTGGGTCGCTTCGAGGATTACGGGGATTCGACGCGCAGCGTGAGCGCCGTCGCGCGCGAACACGCCGCGGGTCAGCCCATGCAACTGGGCCCGATATTCGCTGCGCCGTACCAACTTTCGGCGGACGAAGGTTCCGAGTCCGATACCTATGCACGTGCATCGAACCCGGGTTGGCGCGGACTCGAATCCGCGCTCGCGGCGCTCGAGAGAGCGGACCACGCCCTCGTCATGGGATCGGGGATGTCCGCGATCACCGCTACCTTGCGCAGCGTCCTCGTCGCGGGGGATACCGTCGTCGTGCCCTCGGACGGGTACTACCAAGTGCGGTTGTACGCGAACGAGCGCCTCGCGCCGTTGGGAATCACCGTTCGCGAGGTTTCGACTCTGCAGATGGGCGACGCGAGCTTCGTAGATCTGCTCGACGCGTCACCGGGCCGCGTGGTCGTCGTCGCCGAGACGCCGTCCAACCCGGTGCTGGACGTGGTCGACCTTCGCGTGCTCGCCGACGCGTGCCACCGTTCGGGTGCGCTGCTGATCGTCGACAACACGACCGCGACACCGCTGGGTCAGCGCCCGCTCGAATTGGGTGCCGACGTCGTGGTGGCCAGCGGTACCAAGGCTCTCAGCGGGCACAGTGACCTCCTGATGGGTTACGTCGCCACCTCCGATGCGGCAGTGAGTCGGCGAATCGAGCGTGAGCGACTTCTCTCGGGAACGGTGCTCGGCCCCTTCGAGACGTGGCTTGCGCACCGGAGCCTCGGCACGGCAGGCCTGCGATTCGGGCGTCAGTGCGACAACGCGCTGGCGCTTGCCGAGATGTTGGTAAATCACAAAGCAGTCCGGTCCGTTCGTTACCCCGGCCTTCGCGGTGACCCGTCCTATGCAACGGCATCCGGTCAGATGAATCGATTTGGCGGATTGGTGAGCGTCGAGTTGGATTCGGCTCAGGCCTTCCACTCGTTCGTCGAAGCGAGCGCTCTCGTCACGGCTGCTACCAGCTTCGGCGGGATCCACACGACGGCGGATCGCCGTGCGCGCTGGGGCGATCCGGTCAGTGCGGGGTTTGTCCGAATCGCTTGTGGCATCGAGGACACCGCCGATCTCCTGGCCGACATCGAGCGCGCACTCGACGCGTAAACGGGCCGGGTCGACGAAATCGGTCCGGCCCGATCGCGTGCCGCAGTCGATTCGGCGGTACGGTTTGACGCGTGAACAGCAGCCGTACCCGCGTGGCCGTGATCTTCGGTGGCCGGAGCAATGAGCATTCAGTGTCCTGTGTTTCCGCCGGAAGCGTCCTGAGCAACCTCGACCCCGATCGGTACGACGTCGTACCGATCGGCATCACCGTCGACGGTTCCTGGGTGCTCGGTTCGAGCGACCCCAGTTCCCTCGCGATCAGCGGGCGCGCGCTGCCGTCGGTCGACAAAGACGGAACGTCGGTGGTCCTCAGCGCGGACCCCACCCGCGAGGGCGAGGTCATCTCCTTCGACGGCTCCGACGCCGGTGCTGTGCTCGCGTCGGTCGACGTCGTGTTCCCCGTTCTTCATGGGGCTTACGGCGAAGACGGCACGATTCAGGGTCTGCTCGAACTTGCCGGGGTTCCGTACGTCGGACCCGGAGTTCTGGCCAGCGCCGCCGGCATGGACAAAGAGTTCACGAAGAAGCTTCTTGCTGCTGAAGGACTTCCCGTTGGAGTGCAGGTCGTGCTTCGGCCGGGAACCGCAACGCTGACCGAAGAGCAGAAGGCGGAATTGGGCCTTCCGGTTTTCGTCAAGCCCGCTCGTGGAGGCTCGTCCATCGGCATCACTCGGGTGAGCAATTGGGACGGTCTGGACGGGGCGATCGCTCATGCACGCCTGCATGACCCCAAGGTGATCGTCGAAGGCGCGATCATCGGCCGCGAGGTGGAATGCGGCGTCCTCGAATTCCCGAACGGCGACGTCAAGGCGAGTGTGGTCGCCGAGATCCGGATGCCGGATTCCGACGCCGATTCGGACGCGTTCTACGACTTCGACACCAAGTACCTCGACGACGTCTGTGAATTCGACATCCCCGCGAAACTCGACGAGTCGGTGAGCGACCAGATTAGGGAGCTTGCTGTCCGCGCGTTCAAGGCACTCGATTGCCAGGGACTCTCGCGGGTCGATTTCTTCGTCACGGCTGACGGCCCGGTGATCAACGAGATCAACACGATGCCCGGGTTCACTTCCATCTCGATGTACCCGAAGATGTGGAACGCCACCGGAATCGATTACCGCACTTTGATTTCGACTCTGGTCGACACCGCCGTCGCTCGCGGCACCGGCCTTCGCTGATCAGGGAACCGCGACCGGCGCCGGGTCGAGAGGCTTCTGTTCGAGAGTCGCCGTGATGGTGTCGGAGATTTCCTGAATCGGCGTCGGACCGGTCCCGTCGGGGATCGTGATACCGACGTATTCACCGCGGTCTACGGCAAACCAAGTGCTCGCCGCCAAACCGATGTCGGTTCCCGAGACCTGGAACCACTGGACTCCGTTCACGACCTGTAGTGCTGCAGCCTGGTCGAACTCGGACGGACGGTCGAGTCCGCAGCGCAAGACGATCGGCTCTCCTTCGCTGCGCTGCCACGCTGCCGCACCGGCCGGAGCAGGTTCTACCAATTCGGCTTTCGTGAAGTCGTCGATCTTGTCGGGGAGCGCGCCGAGAAGGGAAACGCAGGCCGGCGACTCCGCTGCCGGTGCCGGTACGGGTCCCAATGCAACCGGCGAGAGTTCAGGGTTGTTTCCCGCGACGACGGCCGCGATCACTACTCCGACGATCAGGGCTACCGGGAGTGCGATGGCGGTGGCGATCAGCGCCGGACTGCGGCGCTCTGACGGATCGTCGTCGCCGTCGGGGTCGATGTCGGCGTTGTCTGCGGTGGAGGTGTTTTCTGCCATGCTCAGTTCTTCGCTCGGGTCCTGGTCCAGTCGATCAGCGGTCTTGTCACTTCTGAGAGCATGTCGGTGAATCGGTAGGATTGCCGACACACGCGTGAGCTTGCAGAAGCATTCACGACCACAGCTAGAAGGTACCGCAGGCCGCTTACGAGCGAATTGCGTCGGCATTGGAGAGACTCATCGCATCATCGGAGTTCACTGCATCATCAGAGTTCACTGCGTCATCGGAGTTCGGGTCGGAGCCCACTGTCGAGCAGGTGGGGGAGTTCGACGTGATCGCGCGATCTCTTCTCGGCCGAATCCAACCGGTCACCACTGAATTGGGGCCGGGTGACGATGCCGCCATCGTGACTTCCGGAGACGGCCGTGTGGTTGTCTCGTCCGACATGTTGGTCGAAGGTCGACATTTCCGAATGGATTGGTCTTCACCACGCGACATCGGCCGGAAGGCAGTGGCACAGAACGCTGCTGATGTGGTCTCGATGGGAGCGCGGCCGACGGCCTTCACGGTGTCTCTGGGGTGCCCGCCTTCGACACCCGTCGACGTGGTCGACGCAATCTCCGCGGGAATCTGGGACGCGGCAACCGATCTGGGTGCCGGTGTGGTCGGCGGTGACCTGGTCCAGTCACCGGTGATCGTGGTGTCGGTGACCGTGCTCGGCGATCTCGGTGGCCGTGCGGCAGTTCTGCGTTCGGGAGCAAAGATCGGTGACAAGATCGCGGTCGCCGGGTTGTTCGGTTGCTCGGCAGCAGGGTTGGCACTACTGCTCGACGAAGCCGTACTGCTCGACAAGCCCGCAAACTTTCCAGATTTGCTTGCCTCCCATCGCGTTCCGAATCCTCCGTATCAATCGGCATGGGACGCCGTAGAATCAGCACATTCCATGACGGACGTGTCCGACGGATTGATCGCGGATCTTCGACATCTCGCAGAGGCCTCGCACGCGCGGTTCGACATCTTCTCGGCTGCGGTTCCGACCTCACCCGATGTCGCATCGGCGGCCGAGGCGCTCGACGTCGATCCGCTGGACTGGATCCTCTCCGGTGGTGAAGATCACGGATTCGCAGCAACTTTCGGGCCTGAGCTCGAGATTCCGTCGGGTTGGATCGTGATCGGTGAGGTTGCCGCCGGTTCGGGCGTGAGCGTCGACGGTTCGCTTCGCGAGAGCGGCGGGGGCTGGCACAGCTTTTCGACCACCGGTACCACCGCGGTATAGGTTGCTTTCATGGCTGTATACGCACTTGGAGACAGAGTTCCGGACATTCATCCGGACGCATACGTCCACCCGGACGCGGTGGTGATCGGCGCCGTGACTCTCGCAGCGGGTACCTCGATCTGGCCGCAAGCGGTATTGCGTGGTGACTACGGAACCATTTCGGTGGGAATCGGATCGAACATCCAGGACGGAACCGTCATCCATTGCACCGCCGTCGATGCGACTGTCATCGGTTCCGGTTGCGTCGTGGGCCACAACGCGCACATCGAGGGATCGACCGTCGAGGACCATTGCCTGATCGCGTCGGGGTCAGTTGTTCTCAACGGAACGGTGATCGGGACGGGGTCGATCGTCGCCGCTGGTGCGGTGGTGGCCAACAAGATGCAGGTTCCGCCGCGCAGCATGGCACTCGGTGTCCCCGCCAAGGTCCGTGCGGGATACGAGGTTCCGCTCGGTCACCTCGACGGCAACGTCAAGATGTACGCAGCCAATGCGGCGTACTACCGCGACGCGTTGCGCAGGCTCGACTGATGGCGCCGCTTGCAGAGATCGTCGACCCAGGGTGGGCGCGAGCACTCGAACCGGTGTCGGAGCAGATCACCGCGATGGGTAAGTTCTTGCGCGAAGAGATCGCTGCGGGACGGGAGTACCTGCCGGCGGGGGTGAAGGTCTTGCGTGCGTTCACGAACCCTTTCGAGGACGTTCGAGTGCTCATCGTCGGTCAGGACCCTTATCCGACGCCCGGTCACGCTGTCGGGTTGAGCTTTTCGGTTGCACCGGACGTGCGGCCGGTTCCGCGAAGTCTCGGTAATATCTACAAGGAGTATCACCAGGATCTCGGGTTGCCGATACCGCCGAACGGCGATCTGACGCCGTGGTCGAAACAAGGTGTGCTGCTTCTCAATCGCGTACTCACCGTGCAGCCGGGTCAAGCCGCTTCTCATCGTAAGAAGGGCTGGGAGCCGGTGACCGAGCAGGCTATCCGCGCTTTGGTGGCGCGGTCGTCACCGATGGTGGCGATCTTGTGGGGTCGTGACGCGGCCACTCTCGCGCCGATGCTGGGCGACACACCGATCATCGAATCAGCGCACCCGTCACCGCTTTCGGCTTCGCGCGGGTTCTTCGGTTCGCGCCCGTTCAGTCGTGCGAACGAACTCTTGACCGGACTCGGAGCTGACCCGGTGGACTGGAATCTGGGCTGATCGAACGGTGTCTGCACGAACCGGCCTGCCGAACGTCGAGTCGCGACGTTCGGCACGGCAGTTCGACTAGGCCTGCTTTGCGGAAGTGAAATCGGGCCGACGCTTGTCGACGAACGCGTCGACGCCCTCGCGTCCGATCGGGCTGTTCGCTGCGATGGCGATGGACGCGGCTTCGGCGTCGAGTTGCTCGGCGAGCGAGTTCGTCCGCGACGAACGCAGCAGTGCTTTGATTCCCGAGTACGACGTACTCGGTCCGTTGGCCAGAGCGCGGGCGAGGCGAGCTGCCTCTTCTTGGACCTCGTCGTCACCGACGAGTCGGGTGAGGATCCCCAGGCGGACGGCTTCGTCGCCACCGATCACCGAATCGTTGAGAAGAATCTCGCGAGCGCGTGCCACGCCGACGATGCGTGGAAGCGTCCACGACATTCCGCCGTCCGGGGTGAAACCGATGGAGGGGTACGCGGGGCGAAGCTTGGTGCCGGTGCCGCCGATTGCGACGTCGGCGAGGCAGACCAGGCTCATTCCGGCGCCGGCAGCCCATCCGTGGACCCCGGCCACCACTGGAGCGGTCGCAGCGTCGAGCGCGCGAACGAACACGTGGAAGACGCGGGCAACCTCGGCGACGTACTCGCCGCGGTCAGGGGCTGCGGCGAACGCACGGACGTTGCCGCCGGCACAGAAGTTTGCGCCTTCGCCGACCAGAAGGATGCTCCCGATGTCGTTTCCGACTGTCTCGAGCGCCTGCGCGCCCTGAACCAGTCCTTCGTCGTCGAGGGAGGTGCCGTTGGCGGCGGTGGAAATGGTGATGCGGAGTACGCCCTCGTCGAGGGTCACTTTGCTCAGGTCATCGATGGAAGTCACTCAACGCACATTACGGGTGTCCGACAGCCATACGAAACACGGGGACACATAGATACAGCCACATAGATATAGATACAGCTCTGCCCCCGTCACCGAAGTGACGGGGGCAGAGCCTGCAATAGTTTGTGCTCGGGCAATCAGCCCCGAGCGACCTTGCCTGCCTTCAGGCAGGAGGTGCACACGTTGACCTTACGGGTGTTACCCGGGGCAACCTCGGTACGAACAGACTGAATGTTCGGGTTCCAGCGACGATTGGTACGCCGGTGCGAGTGCGAGACCGACTTACCGAAGCCGGGCCCCTTGGCGCATACGTCGCAGACGGCAGCCATAGTCGCGAACTCCTTGTTAGAAATGAATATTGAAGTGGTTACCCTACACGGTAGGGCAGCCAGAATTACAATCCGAATATACTCGACTTCGAACTGATCCTTGACCGCTCACTGTGCAGCCGAACGTGAAAACAGTCAATCAGCAACAAACAAAGTGCAGCATTATTTCGTGTAGCCCGTTCGAGGCAACCGTGTAAGAGTAACCGCTTCCGGCCCGAATGGCCAAACCGCCCGGTAATGACGGTTGCGCAGAAGCGTCGGACTACCCTCGACTGCACCGATCACCGATCTCTTTTTCATCGTCAGTCTTTCCATCGTCGAGGGGAACCGTCAGTGGGGGAAGTGCAACGCGTCGCCGAAGAAGCGGAATCCGTCGCGGACGGACATCTGCTGCGGCGCTGGGCCCGCCGGGCGGTCGACAGCCTCCAGAAACGTCGCGGTGAGATCAACAACCTCAACGTCTTTCCCATCCCTGATTCGGATACCGGCACCAATCTGCTGTTCACGATGCGGGCTGCACTCGATTCCGCCGAGACGATCGAGGACGACGTCCGCAGTGCGGGCCGCGTCGCCAACGCTCTGGCTCGAGGCGCCGTGTCCGGTGCTCGCGGTAATTCCGGAGTGATCCTCTCCCAGGTGATCCGGGGCATCGCCGAGAGCGTTCAAGGTGAGCACATCGACGGCCGTAGCTTCGCGAACTCGCTGACCACGGCGACGACGCTGGCCTCTCGGGCTGTCTCCGATCTGGTGGAAGGCACCATCGTCACGGTATTGCGTGCATCGGGAGAAGCAGCGCAGGAGTGCGTCGACACCAGGACACCGAGCGGCGAGGATCTTGCATCCGTGGTTGCCGCCGCTGCCGACGCCGCTGCGGTCGCACTGAACAAGACGCCGGAGCAACTGGACGTTCTCGCGTCCGCCGGGGTGGTCGATGCCGGGGGATTCGGTCTGGTTCTGATCCTCGACGCCTTTGTCGAGGTGCTGACCGGGAAGCCGCAGGTTCGCGAAGATCTGGGGACGCCGGACCCGAGGTCGAGCGCAGTTGTCGACGTCAGCGCATTCGATCACGATTGGGCTCACAAGAGCCCGATCGAATGTGGTGATCACTCGGAACAGGATTTCGAGGTCATGTACCTCGTCGACGACTCCGACGACGATCGCATGACGGCGCTGCGCACGCGGCTGTCCGTCCTCGGAGATTCGACGGTCATCGTCAGCGACGGTTTCGGCGGCTGGTCGGTGCACGTGCATTGCTGCGATGCCGGTGCAGCCGTGGAAGCCGGCCTCGAGGCCGGGAAGGTGCACGGTATTCGCATCAGCAGTTTTCTCGTCGACGAACGCGACCAGTTGGTGGCACGGGCGGAGAGGCGATTCCCCGGGGCCGGCGCGCGCGGCGTACTGGCCGTCGTTGCCGGTGACAGCGCGGCGGCGTTGTTCGAGAGTGAGGGTGCGACGGTTCTTCGGTGCGACGATGCGCCGGTGACACGCGCACAACTGCTCGGCCGCATTCGTCAGATGGAACGCAGCGAAGTTCTGGTGCTTCCGAACGGAGCTTTGACCGCTCAGGAACTCGTCGCAGTCAGTGCCGCTGCACGCGATCCGCTTCACCAGGTTCTGCTGCTGTCGACGTCGTCGATGGTCCAGGGCCTGGCAGCACTTGCCGTTCACGACCCTCAGCGCAACGTCGCCGACGACGGCTTCACGATGTCCGAGGCGGCGGCCGCCACGCGCTGGGGATCGTTGCGGATCGCGGTCGAGCGTTCGCTGACCTACGTCGGGACATGTGATCCGGGTGACGCGATCGGTCTGATGGGGCACGAGGTGGTGCTCATCGGTCCCGACGTCGCGGAGTCGAGTGCGCGACTGGTCGACCTCGCGCTCGGATCCGGCGGCGAACTCGTGACCCTACTCATGGGCGCCGACGCGCCGGACGACCTGGCCGGGCAGCTCGAGGCGCACGTCGTCGCGCACCACCCGGGCGTCGACGTGCTCGTCTATCAGGGTGATCAGCCGGGTGACCTGTTCCAGTTGGGTGTGGAGTGATCGAACCGGGTCTGTCGGTGACTGCTGATATACGAACACATGTGCTTACCGCGACACTGTGCTGGAGGAACTGATGGCGACGCTCGCCGACCCACTCGATCGGCTGCTGGGAAAGAAGACCGCGGACGCGCTCGACGAGGCATTCGAGATCCTCACCGTCGAGGACCTGCTGCGTCACTACCCACACCGGTACGCGTCGGCAGGCAAGGAACTTGCCGAGAAGGAGCCGCCCGAGGGTGAGCACATCACCATCATCGCGCGTGTGGCGTCGGCCGCCGTCGTGAAGATGAAGAACCGTCCGGGGCAGATGTTGCGAGTATCGCTGGCGACTGATTCGCAGACCGTGGACGTCACGTTCTTCAACCCGCAGAAGGTGCGGCACGTCATCAAGCCCGGCGTTCGGGCGATGTTCTCCGGGACGGTGAAGTACTTCCGCGGCAAGTGGTCTCTCACTCATCCGAGCTACCTGATTCTCCCGGAACCTCGTGTCGGCGAAGAGGATTCGGTAGTTCCGCTTGCGTCCATCAAGGGAGCCGGTGACCTTGCGGGCCTGGCTCGCGCAAATCAGGATCCCGGCGCCGAACTCGATCTGTCCGTCTTCGACCGCGCATTGATCCCGCTGTACCCGGCGACCCGCGAGGTCGAGAGCTGGACCATCATGCGGTGCGTGCGGCAAGTGCTCGACCAACTCGATCCGATCGAGGAGCCGTTGCCCGCCGAGACTCGGGCCGAGCACGGATTCATCGGTTTGGACGAGGCGCTGCGCACCGTTCACCTGCCAGATACCAAGGAAGACATCGAACGAGCACAGGATCGTCTGCGTTTCGACGAGGCGCTGTCTCTGCAGTTGGTCCTCGCGATGCGTCGTCACGACAATTCCGAGCGTGTGGCTCCGGCCTGCGCTCCGGTCGCCGGCGGGATCGCGGACCAGTTCGAGGAGATGCTCCCGTTCACTCTGACGGAGGGACAGCAAGCAGTCGCGGAGGAGATCTCCACCGACCTTGCCCGCCCACACCCGATGAGCCGCCTTCTTCAGGGCGAGGTCGGGTCAGGCAAGACGATCGTGGCTCTGCGCGCGATGCTGCAGGTCGTCGATGCGGGTTATCAGTGCGCGTTGCTCGCACCCACCGAGGTCCTGGCAAATCAGCACGCGCGATCACTGCGCAAGATGATGGGCTCGCTGGCTGCAGGTGGTGAACTCGGTTCTGCCGAACATTCCACCCGTATCGCCCTTCTTACCGGCTCGCTGCCAGTCGCTGCGAAGCGCGCAGCTCTGCTCGAAGCCGTGACCGGCGACGCCGGGATCGTCATCGGTACCCATGCGCTCATTCAGGACAACGTCGAGTTCTTCAACCTCGGCATGGTTGTCGTCGACGAGCAACACCGCTTCGGCGTCGAGCAACGTGATCAGTTGCGATCACGTGCCCGTGAAGGACTGAGTCCGCATCTGCTGGTGATGACGGCAACGCCGATTCCGCGAACCATCGCCATGACCGTGCTCGGCGACCTCGAGGTCTCGACCCTGCGAGAGCTTCCACGTGGGCGAACCCCGATCAAGAGCAGTGTCGTGCCCGCGAAGCAGAAGCCGCAGTGGGTCGATCGCGCATGGGAACGAATCCGTGAGGACGTCGCCTACGGCCGTCAGGCGTATGTCGTGTGCTCGCGGATCGGTGACGGCGAGCAGGGTGCAGGCGAAGATCAGTTCACCGAGGAGAAGCAGCCCGAGACCAAGTCGGCGGTTGACGTCTTCGAAGAGCTGTCGAGTGGTCCGCTGGCCGATCTGCGAGTCGGGTTGCTGCACGGTCGACTGCCTTCCGACGAAAAGGACGTGGTGATGAGCGCGTTCAACGTCGGTGACATCGACGTCCTCGTCTGTACGACCGTTGTCGAAGTCGGTGTCGACGTTCCGAACGCGACGGTGATGGTGATCGTCGACGCCGAGCGGTTCGGCGTCAGTCAGCTCCATCAGTTGCGTGGCCGCGTCGGTCGAGGGAAACACCAGGGACTGTGCATCCTCGTCACCGGAAGCAATCCCGGGGGGCCGGCGTACGAGCGGCTCTCGGCGGTGGCAGCGACCAACGACGGGTTCGAACTGGCTCAACTCGACCTCGCGACCAGACGTGAAGGAGACATTCTCGGTGCGGCGCAGTCGGGCACAACCTCGAATCTGCGGCTGCTTTCCCTCATGGCCCATGGAGACATCCTCGAGTCCGCCAGGGAGTTCGCTCAGGGAATCGTCGACTCCGATCCGTCGCTCGACGGTCATCCCGCCCTCGCTTCCATGGTGACCGCTGCCCTGGACTCCGACCGGATCGAGTACCTCGAGAAGTCGTGAAGGGTATGACGACAAGCTGAAATCGAATAGCACGAGGACCGCCGGGTTGGTTTCTCGATTCAGTCCGAAATATGAGACTCCGCATGTAGACGCAAGATGAAATCGGGGTAGTTTTCTCGAATGTTCTCCAAAGTGCTCGTCGCGAACCGCGGCGAAATTGCGATCCGTGCCTTCCGCGCCGCCTACGAACTAGGTGCCGGAACCGTCGCGGTGTTCCCGTACGAGGATCGGAATTCGATCCACCGTCTCAAGGCAGACGAGAGCTACCAGATCGGGGAGAAGGGTCACCCCGTTCGCGCGTATCTCTCGGTCGAGGAAATCGTCGCCGCCGCCAAGAGCGCCGGAGCCGACGCCATCTACCCCGGTTACGGCTTCCTCTCCGAGAACCCGGACTTGTCGGCGGCGTGTGCCGAGGCAGGCATCAAGTTCGTCGGCCCGTCCGCCGAGATCCTCGAGTTGACCGGAAACAAGGCTCGGGCCATCGCAGCGGCAAAGGCCGCCGGTCTCCCGGTGCTCGCGTCTTCGGAGCCGTCAGCGGACATCGACGAGTTGCTCGCAGCCGCCGAGGACATGACCTTCCCGCTCTTCGTCAAGGCTGTCGCAGGCGGCGGTGGGCGCGGAATGCGCCGTGTTGCGGAGCGCTCACAACTCAAGGAATCGATCGAAGCCGCAGCGCGCGAAGCGGAATCGGCCTTCGGCGATTCGACGGTCTTCCTCGAGCAGGCCGTCATCGACCCCCGGCACATCGAAGTGCAGATCCTCGCCGACGAGCAGGGCAACGTCATCCACCTCTTCGAGCGTGACTGCTCGCTGCAACGTCGCCACCAGAAGGTGATCGAGCTCGCTCCGGCGCCCAATCTCTCCGAAGAGTTGCGCGCCAAGATCTGTGCCGACGCCGTCGCCTTCGCGAAGGAGATCGGATACACGTGCGCGGGCACCGTCGAGTTCCTTCTCGACAAGCGCGGCAACCACGTCTTCATCGAGATGAACCCGCGAATTCAGGTCGAGCACACCGTCACCGAAGAAGTGACGGACGTGGACCTGGTCCAGTCGCAGCTCAAGATCGCGTCCGGTTCGACGCTTGCAGACCTTGGTCTGTCACAGGAGACGATCAAGCTTCGCGGCGCGGCGCTGCAGTGCCGCATCACGACCGAGGATCCGGCAAACGGATTCCGCCCGGACACCGGCCGTATCACCGCGTACCGCACCCCGGGCGGAGCCGGTATCCGCTTGGACGGTGGCGCCACACTCGGCGCCGAGGTCGGAGCGTACTTCGATTCCATGCTGGTCAAACTCACTTGTCGCGGTCGCGACCTCGAAGCCGCTGTGGCGAGAGCTCGCCGCGCGGTCACCGAGTTCCGCATTCGTGGTGTCTCGACCAACATTCCGTTCCTGCAGGCGGTTCTCGACGACCCGGACTTCCGGGCGGGACGCGTGACAACCTCCTTCATCGAGGAACGTCCTCAGCTGCTGACTCTGCGTTCTTCGGCAGACCGCGGCACGAAGATCCTGACCTACCTCGCGGATGTGACTGTCAACAAGCCGCACGGGGAGCGTCCCTCGGCGGTGTACCCGCAGGACAAGCTGCCCAAGATCGATCTTTCGACACCCCCTCCTGCCGGTAGCCGTCAGCGCCTCCTCGAACTCGGACCCGAAGGTTTCGCGAAGGCACTGCGTGAGCAGAAGGCAGTCGGCGTCACCGACACCACCTTCCGTGACGCGCACCAGTCGTTGTTGGCCACGCGAGTTCGAACCAGCGGACTGCTCGGAGTAGCGGGGCACGTTGCGCGGTTGACGCCGGAACTGCTCTCGATCGAAGCCTGGGGCGGCGCGACCTACGATGTGGGACTTCGCTTCCTGCACGAGGATCCGTGGTACCGGCTTGCCGCACTGCGCGAGGCGATTCCCAACATCTGCCTCCAGATGCTTCTTCGCGGTCGAAACACGGTGGGCTACACGCCGTATCCCGAAAAGGTCACGCGCGCATTCGTTCAGGAAGCCACCGACACCGGCATCGACATCTTCCGAATCTTCGACGCGCTCAACAACGTCGACCAGATGCGCCCTGCCATCGACGCGGTGCGTGAGACCGGAACGGCTCTCGCCGAGGTGGCGTTGAGCTACACCGGCGATCTGTCGGATCCGAACGAAACGCTGTACACGCTCGACTACTACCTGAAGTTGGCAGAAGAGATCGTCGATGCGGGCGCTCACGTGCTCGCGATCAAGGACATGGCGGGCCTGCTGCGCGCTCCGGCGGCCACCAAGCTCGTGACGGCGCTACGCAGCAACTTCGATCTTCCGGTTCACGTCCACACGCATGACACCCCCGGTGGACAGTTGGCCACGTATTTCGCCGCGTGGCAGGCGGGCGCCGACGCAGTCGACGGTGCTTCGGCGGCACTGGCCGGAACCACCAGTCAGCCTGCGCTCTCGGCCATCGTTGCCGCCGCTGCGCACTCCGAGTTCGACACCGGGCTGAACCTGCAGAACGTGTGCGACCTCGAACCGTACTGGGAGGCGCTGCGAAAGGTGTACGCGCCGTTCGAATCCGGACTGCCGGCGCCGACGGGACGTGTGTACACGCACGAGATTCCGGGCGGCCAGCTCTCCAATCTCCGGACCCAGGCCGTTGCTCTCGGTCTCGGCGACCGGTTCGAAGAGGTCGAAGCCAAGTACGCCGACGCGGACCGCATGCTCGGGCATCTCGTGAAGGTGACGCCGTCGTCGAAGGTCGTCGGCGACCTCGCCCTCCACCTTGTCGGCGCCGGCGTGCCTTCGGAGGAGTTTGCCGCAGATCCGGCGAAGTTCGACATTCCCGACTCCGTGGTGGGCTTCCTGCGCGGTGAACTCGGTACGCCTCCCGGTGGTTGGCCGGAACCGTTCCGCAGCAAGGCACTCGAAGGACGTGGCCAGGCCAAGCCCGAAGCGACGTTGTCCGCTGAGGACGAGGTGCTGCTCGAGGGCTCGTCGAAGGACCGTCAGGCGACGCTGAATCGTCTGCTGTTCCCCGGCCCGACAAAGGAATTCCTCGAACACCGCGAGAAGTACGGTGACACGTCGCGGCTTTCGGCGAACCAGTTCTTCTACGGTTTGCGGCGCGGCGACGAACACCGCGTCGAGTTGGCTCCCGGCGTTGAGCTGATCATCGGTCTCGAAGCGATCTCCGAGCCCGACGAGCGCGGCTACCGCACTGTCATGTGCATCCTGAACGGTCAATTGCGCCCGGTCTCGATCCGCGATCGCTCCATTGCCAGTGACGTACCGGTGGCGGAGAAGGCCGACAAGAACAACCCGGGCCACGTGGCGGCACCGTTCGCGGGCGTCGTGACGCTCGCGGTGAAGGAAGGCCAGAAGATCGAGGCCGGCGACACCGTGGCCACGATCGAAGCAATGAAGATGGAAGCGGCGATCACCTCGCCGCGCGCCGGCGTCGTCTCTCGGATCGCGATCAGCGCCGTCCAACAGGTCGAGGGCGGAGACCTGCTGGTAGTCGTCTCGACGGGGGAGAGCGCCGCAGAGTGACACGCATCATCTCGGGACTCGCGGGCGGTCGACGCCTGCGAGTCCCGCCGAGCGGCACCCGTCCGACGTCGGATCGGGTTCGTGAGGCGCTGTTCAGTGCTCTCGAAGCGCGCATCGATCTCGAAGGGTGCGCGGTTCTCGACCTCTTTGCGGGTTCGGGTGCTCTCGGCCTCGAGGCGCTCTCGCGGGGAGCCGAGCACGTTGTTCTCGTGGAATCGGATGCCAAGGCTGCTGCCGTCATCAAGGCGAACATCGGCACTGTCGCGTTGCCTGGGGCGACGGTTCGCGCCGCTCCGGTTGCGGCCGTGGTCTCGGGTCCGAGCGCGCGTGAATACGACATCGTGATCGCGGACCCACCGTATGCGGTGACCGACGAGGCCGTCGTGTCCATGCTCACCGATCTGCAGGCCAACAAATGGGTGGGGGAGGGCACGATCGTGGTACTCGAACGATCGTCGCGCTCGCCGGAGACCGTGTGGCCTCAGGGCTACGAGCCGATCAAGGCCAAGAACTACGGTGAAGCCCGCATCGAGCTGGCCACCTGCTACGGTCTGGACTCATGACTGGCGCCGTCTGCCCCGGATCCTTCGACCCTGTGACCAACGGTCACCTCGACGTAATCGGAAGAGTTGCTGCGCAATTCGACGAGGTCGTGGTCACCGTGCTGATCAACAAGAGCAAGCGTGGCATGTTCACGATCGACGAGCGGATCGAGATGCTCGAAGACGCGACGAGTCACCTGCCCAACGTTCGCGTCACGTCGTGGCACGGATTGTTGGTCGACTACGCGAAACAAGAAGGCCTCAGCGCGATCGTCAAGGGTCTGCGCGGCGCGAACGACTTCGATTACGAGCTGCAGATGGCTCAGATGAATCAGAAGCTCACGGGCGTCGACACACTGTTCGTCGCCACGAATCCGACGTACAGCTACCTGTCGAGTTCTCTGGTGAAGGAAGTCGCGACTTTCGGCGGCGACGTCTCCGACATGTTGCCGGCCAAAGTGCATTCTCGGCTACTCGCACGTATCGCCGAGCGAGCAGCCGAAAACAGCTGATCCCCGACACACCGACCACGACGACACCCCGTTGGCCGTTCTTCCGGCAAACTTGGACAGGAACGGGCACAGGTCCGAGTGGACCGGTGACGATGTGGGCCGATTTCGGCCGGTAGAGATTGGGGTTGCTTGTGTACCGCGTATTCGAGGCACTGGACGAACTGGTCGCAATTGTCGAAGAGGCGCGCGGTGTTCCCATGACCGCAGGGTGTGTTGTGCCTCGCGGTGACGTACTCGAGCTACTCGACGACGTCCGGGACGCAATTCCGAGCGAGCTGGACGACGCTCAGGACGTCCTCGATCATCGCGACAAATTGGTCGGTGACGCGCGAGCAAACGCCGAGAAGACGGTCAGCAGCGCCAATGCCGAGGCAACCTCGACTGTGGAGAACGCACGCGACGACGCCGACCGGATTCTGTCCGATGCCAAGGCTCAGGCCGATCGCATGGTTGCCGAAGCGCGTGCGCACGCCGATCAGTTGGTCGAGGACGCCGAAGCAGAAGCGGAACGGACCGTCACCGACGGCCGTCGTGAGTACGAGGCCGTCACCGGACGGGCGCGTGCCGAGGCCGATCGGATGATCGAGTCCGGCCAGGCCTCGTACGAACATTCGGTGGCGGAGGGAACGGCGGAGCAGGCTCGTCTGGTGTCGCAGACCGAGGTTGTCCAGTCAGCTCACGCGGAATCCGCGCGAGTGATCGACGCCGCTCATGCCGAGTCCGACAGGATGCGTTCGGAGTGTGACCTGTACGTGGACACCAAGTTGGCCGAGTTCGAAGAGTTCCTCACCGGAACGGTTCGATCGGTCGGGCGTGGTCGTCAACAGCTTCGAACGGGTTCGGGGGTTCCCGACTACCAGGACGACGATCGTCGTTCCGAGCGGCGCCGATAGAGCAGACAAGTCAGTCGAGGGTGGGTCGTCCGATATGGGGCGGCCCACTTTTTCGTGGATCGAATTGGGATTTGCCTTGTAGCTGCCGTATTGTGGAGTGGTTGCCCATACCAGTTTCAACAGTTAGGTGAGTCCTCTTTGTCAACGCATCGTCGTAGTTCGTCGCATCAGTCAAGTGATGCGGGATTTTTGCTGGACACGGTCAAGCTCGGTCGTCGTCCAGGGTCGATGCGTACCGTCGAGAGAACAATTCAGTCCCCGAACCGTATCGGTCTCGATCTGATCGCGATCGAAGCGGGCGCGGACATAGATCTCGATCTTCGTCTCGAAGCAGTGTCCGAAGGCGTTCTCGTCACCGGAAACGTGCACGCACCCACCAAGGGTGAATGCTCGCGGTGCCTTGAACCTTTCACCGACACCGTGGACATCTATCTCACGGAGTTGTTCGCTTACCCGGACAGCACCACCGAGGAGACGACGGAAGAGGGAGAGGTCTACGCGGTCGAAGACGACGAAATCGACCTCGAACCGGTCATCGTCGATGCAGTCGGGCTGGCGCTTCCGCTCCAGCCTCTGTGCAGTGACGATTGCCTGGGATTGTGCTCAGAATGTGGCATTCGCCTGGCGATTGCGGAATCTGGGCATGGGCATGACATACTTGATCCTCGCTGGGCTGGTCTCGCGGCCAAATTTGGCGTGGAATCAAACACCAGCGAAAATCTTGTGATCACCGAAGCCGAGGAGAAGTAGAAGTGGCTGTCCCCAAGCGCAAAATGTCGCGATCCAACACGCGGTCGCGTCGTAGCCAGTGGAAGACCACTGTGCCCACCCTCGTTACCTGCCCCAACCGTGGCTGTGGCGAGCAGACCCTTCCCCACATCGCATGCCCGTCATGCGGTACTTACAAGGGCCGCCAGGTAACCGCTGCTGTCTAGTTCTCCCCGGAGAAAGACTATGACGAGCGAAAATACAGTTTCAGCCGCCGGCGGCGAGGGCAATCACGACAAGCTCCTCGCCGCTGTCGGCGTAGATATAGAGCCCGGTCTTCTGACCCTGGCTCTCACGCACCGCTCGTACGCGTACGAGAACGGCGGACTGCCCACGAACGAGCGCCTCGAGTTCCTCGGGGATTCCGTTCTCGGCGTCACGGTGACCGAAAATCTCTACCTGTCCCACCCGGACAAATCCGAAGGTGATCTGGCGAAGATCCGTGCCAGCGTGGTCAACATGCATGCACTCGCCGAGGTTGCCAGGACTCTGGGTGAAGGTGGACTCGGAGCACACCTGCTGCTGGGTAAGGGCGAGGAAATGACGGGCGGCCGTGACAAGCCGTCCATTCTCGCCGACGGTATGGAGTCGATTCTCGGCGCCATCCACCTGCAGCACGGCATCGAGACTGCGCGACGCGTCGTCCTCGATCTGTTCGACGATCTACTCACTCGCGCACCGCTTCTGGGCGCGGGTCTGGATTGGAAGACGAGTCTGCAGGAACTGACCGCAGAACACGGTGCCGGAGTTCCCGTTTACGAGATCACCGCCACAGGACCCGATCACGACAAGGAATTCACGGCCACCGTTCTCATCAGTGGCAAACCCTTGGGTGTCGGTGTCGGTCGTTCCAAGAAGGAAGCCGAGCAGAAGGCAGCAAGTTCGGCATGGAAGACGATGTCGGAGAATGCCGCTGCTACCGCAGTCGCTGCTGACGACACGCCTGATCTTGCCGGCTGAGTTCACTCTTGCCTGAGCTTCCCGAAGTCGAAGTCGTTCGCCGCGGCCTACAGTCTCATGCTGTAGGTGCGGCGATCGAGGCCGTCGAGGTACTCCATCCCCGCGCGATCAGGCGCCACATTCTCGGTTCCGAGGACTTGATCGGCCAACTCACCGGGCAGACCATCGCTTCGGCAGAGCGTCGCGGCAAGTACCTGTGGCTGGTTCTCGAGCCTGCCGGTGTCGGACTGGTGGTTCATCTCGGGATGAGCGGACAGATGCTGGTCCAACCCCCGACAGTCGACTGGGAAAAGCACCTACGCATTCGGTTGGCCCTCGATTCCGGGGCCGATCTTCGATTCGTCGATCAGCGGACCTTCGGTGGCTGGTCGATTTCACCCCTCGTCGAGGTCGACGGAACGATGCTGCCCGAGTCGGTGGCGCACATCGCCCGCGATCCCATGGATGCGGCGTTCGATCTCGAATCCGTCGTGAAAGTCCTGCGGGGCAAGCACACCGAGATCAAGCGCGCGATTCTCGACCAGACGGTGGTCTCCGGAATCGGAAACATCTACGCCGACGAATCATTGTGGCGCGCCAAGATTCACGGCAACCGAATCGCCGAAACGCTTACCAGGCCCAAACTTCGAGAACTGTTGACCGCGGCACACTCGGTGATGGGTGAAGCGCTCGATCAGGGCGGTACGTCCTTCGACGCGCTGTACGTGAACGTCAACGGGGAATCGGGCTACTTCGACCGGTCGCTGTCGGCGTACGGGCAGGAAAACCTCCCGTGCCCGCGATGCGGCGCGCCGATCAAGCGTGAGAAGTTCATGAATCGATCGTCGTTCAGTTGCCCGCGGTGCCAGCCGACCCCGAGGGCACGGCGAATCGCCTAGGTCTCCCGCCCCTTCGGTTCGGCGGAGTGGCAAGATTGCGTCATGGCTGAACAGACTCCCGACACCACTGCAACCGCCCCGGCTCACACGGAGCTTTGGGTCGAACGAACCGGAACCCGCCTCTACACCGGCAAGAGTTCGCGCGGCGCAGAGGTTCTCATCGGCTCCGAATCGGTGCCAGGAGTCTTCACGCCCGGCGAACTCCTCAAAATTGCACTGGCCGCATGCACGGGGATGAGCTCCGACTTCCCGATCTCGCGCCGGCTCGGTGACAACTACGACGCGACGGTCCGAGTGTCCGGAGCCGCCGATCGTGAAAACGAAGTCTACCCGCAGCTCGACGAGGTCCTCGAGCTCGATCTCAGCGAGTTGGATGCCGAGGCACAGCAGCGCCTCATCACTCTCGTCGAGCGTTCCGTGGACAAGGTATGCACGGTCGGGCGCACCCTCAAGGCCGGAACCAAGGTCACTCTGTCGTTCGACACGGAAGCCTGATGTTCCGCGCCGGCAGCGTTGTCGCTGCGATCGCACTGGGTTCCGTTGTGGCGCTGAGTGCTCCGGCACAGGCCTCGGTCCCGGCCGACGGCTCGGACGGTGGTTGCGGCACATGGACGTCGAGCGTCGTGGCGACTGGTGCCGGAATGCTCGAGAACCTCGAATTCGACGGCAACGGATCGATGGTGTTGTCGCAGTCGGCTCTGATCGGGCCGGGTGCACTGCTGAAAGTAGCGCCGGACGGAACACGGACAACTTTGGTCGGTGACGTCACCGGACCTGGCGGTCTGGTCGCGCGTGAGGGATCCGTGTACTTCACCACGGGCAACTCGACTGTCTCGGGACTGTTCGGAATCGCCGACGGCAGCCTCCGCAAGGTCGATGTCGCAGACGGGTCGGTGACAACGATCGCCGACGGTCTGGTGATGCCGAACGGGCTTGTGCAGCTGGACGATAACCGTTTCCTCACTGCCCGCACACTCACCAGGCCGGGGCTCACGGTCGTCAACAGTGACGGAAGCAGTTCGATCGTTCGTGAAGACCTCGGCACCGTCGACGGCCTCGCACGCTCCGGTTCGACGATCTACGTGAGCACGACCTTCGACATGGTCACCGCCGTCCACATCCTCGACGCAAACGATCTGGGCGGGCCGGTGCGAACGATCACGCTCCCCGGGTTCGGTCCGGCAAACATGGCGGACGATCTGACCGTCGGACCGGACGGCGCGTTGTACGTCGCATTCAATGCAGGCGGCAAAGTTGTTCGCGTCGATCCGGATTCGGGATCTTCGTGTGAGATCGCCTCGGGTCTGCCGTTCACATCTGCGGTCAAGTTCGGCGCCGGACCGGGCTGGGATCCCAACGCGCTCTACACCACCGGATTCCTGGGTGACGTTCACCGTCTCGAACGTGTGGCGGGCTGAGCGTCATGGCTGAAGCAGCGCCTGTGCGGTTGACGGCGTGGGTTCACGGATACGTTCAAGGCGTCGGGTTCCGGTGGTGGACCAGGGCCCGCGCTCTCGAACTCGGATTGATCGGATATGCGTCCAATCAGCGTGACGGTCGAGTGCTCGTCGTGGCGGAGGGCGAACGCACGCAGCTCGAGCGATTGGTGGAGCTGCTGCGCTCGGGTACTACCCCAGGCTCGGTGGATCTCGTGGTCGACAGCTGGGACACCGCAAGGGGCGACCTGACAGGGTTCGTCGAACGCTGACCTGTTTGGCGGTAAAGTTTCCCCCCATGCACCTCAAGAGTCTGACACTCAAGGGATTCAAATCCTTTGCGTCGGCAACGACTCTTCGGTTCGAGCCGGGAATTACCTGTGTGGTCGGCCCGAACGGCTCGGGTAAATCCAACGTCGTCGATGCGTTGACCTGGGTGATGGGCGAGCAGGGCGCCAAGGCCCTGCGCGGCGGCAAGATGGAAGATGTCATCTTTGCCGGCACCTCCGGCCGCGCGCCGCTGGGCCGCGCCGAGGTGACCTTGACCATCGACAACGCCGACGGGGCGCTCCCGATCGAGTACTCCGAGGTGTCGATCACGCGCCGCATGTTCCGCGACGGCGCGGGGGAGTACGAGATCAACGGCTCGTCCTGCCGTCTGATGGACGTCCAGGAACTGCTCAGCGACTCCGGCATCGGCCGCGAAATGCATGTCATCGTCGGGCAGGGACGGCTCGCCGCGATCCTCGAATCCCGTCCCGAAGATCGACGCGCCTTCATCGAAGAAGCCGCGGGAGTCCTCAAACATCGCCGCCGCAAGGAAAAAGCGGTGCGCAAACTCGATTCCATGCAGGCCAATCTCGCTCGCCTCAGTGACCTCACCGCGGAACTGCGTCGGCAACTCAAACCGCTGGGACGCCAAGCCGAGGTCGCTCGGCGAGCACAGACGGTCCAGGCTGACCTGCGTGATGCAAAGATGCGTCTGGCCGCTGACGATCTGGTGACCCGTCGAAACCAGTTGAACGACCAGGCGCAGGACGAGAAAGCGGCCCGTGAACAGCACAACCAGGTGGCGGCTGCGCTCGACGAGGCCAACCTCGAACTCGGGCGCCAGGAGCAAGCTCTCGCTCGTCTGACTCCGGGATCGGAAGCGGCTGCACAGAGTTGGTTCCAGCTTTCCGCGCTTGCCGAACGCGTGAACGCCACTGTGCGCATCGCCCGCGAGCGTGCGCGTCACCTCGACTCCGAACCCGTCGGCAACCGCGGCCAGGACCCGGACGAGATGGAGGCGCGCGCCGAACGTCTTGCTGCCGAGGAGGCCGAACTCCTCGAAGGCGTCGAAATCGCGCGAGCGGCGTCGGAAGCTGCTCGGGACCAGCTCGCAGCCACCGAAGATGCTGCAGCAGAAGCGGAACGGGCGCACATGGCAGAAGTTCGTGCCGTCGCCGACCGCCGTGAAGGTCTTGCTCGACTCTCCGGTCAGGTCGACACTCTGCGTACCCGCGTCGAATCCGTCGACGCGGAAGTGTCTCGGCTGACCGAGGCGATCGACGAGGCTCGTCTGCGTGGCGATGCCGCACAGGCCGAGTTCGACACGGTGCAAGAAAGCATCGGGGACCTCGACGCCGGTGAAGTCGGCCTCGATACCAATCACGAACGCGCCATCGAGGCTCTCGAGATGATCGACGCGCGCGTCGAAGAGCTTCGTGAGGAAGAAAAGACGAGCGGGCAACGCATCGCTTCGCTCCGGGCGCGCATCGAGGCACTGTCGATGGGTTTGCAGCGCAAGGACGGTGGCGGCTGGCTGCTCGAACACCGCGGCGACGACGGCATCACCTCGCTGGTCGGATTGATTCACGTCGAACCCGGCTACGAGGCCGCGATCGCTGCCGCGATGGGGCCGGCGGCGGACGCCGTCGTGGCGCAGTCGCTGGACTCTGCTCGCTCCGCTGTCACAGCACTGGCCGATCAGGACGGTGGACGTGCATCACTGATCGTGAGCGGTGAACCGGCGATCAAGCGCGAGGCCGAGATCGCGCCGGGTAGTCGTCCGGCCGTCGACGTCATCGACTGCCCTGACGAGTTGCGTGCCGGATTGACCGCCATCCTCGATGGCGTCGTCCTGGTCGAGACTCTCGATGACGCGATTCGAGTTGTTGCTGACCGCAAGGGAATTCGCGCAGTGACGCGTTCCGGCGATCTGCACGGTTCGGGGTGGATGATCGGTGGCTCGGATCGGCAACCGAGCACGCTCGAGGTGCAGGCGGCGATCGACGCGTCAGCAGCGGAACTGGCGGCAACGGAGAGCCGATCCGAGGAACTCGACGCTGCGCTGTCCGGCGCTCTGGCCGAACAAGCCGCTCGACGCGAGACCGCGGAGCAAACTTTGGCAGCGCTCAACGAGTCGGACGCCGCCATGTCCGCCATCTACGAGCAGTTGGGCAGATTGGGGCAGGCAGCACGAGTCGCCCACGCGGAATCCGAGCGGTTGACCGCCCAGCGAGTGCGTGCCGAGGAGGGCCGCGGTGAGTCGCTGACAAAGCTCGCGGATCTGGAGGAACGTCTGCGCGTCGCCGAAACCGACGGCAGTGCACCGGGACACGGTGCGGAATCGACCGCTGCCGATCGCGAAATGGCCGCAGCATCGCTCGCCGAAGTGCGTATCGTCGAAATGGATGCTCGCCTTGCCGTCCGCACCGCCGAAGAGCGTGCGGAATCTGTACGCGGAAAGGCCGATTCGCTTCGGCGTGCGGCCGCCGCGGAACGAGAAGCGCGGATTCGCGCCGAGCGGGCTCTGCGCGCCAGAGCGCACGCTGCGGAAGTTGCAGCTGCCGTCGCCGAGTCGGGACAGCGCGTGGCGGCCGAACTCGAGACCGTCGTCGCCGCGGCTCTTGCTCACCGCGACGAGTTGGCTCGGGCCCGCACCGAGTGCACGGCCAAGCTGGATCAGGTCCGCGAGACAGTCCGAGCACTGACTGGACAACTCGCTTCGCTCACCGACGCCGTCCACCGCGACGAGGTAGCGAAGGCACAGGCAGCGCTGCGCATCGAACAACTCGAGGAGTCGATCCTCGATCAGTACGGTATCGGCCTCGACGATCTGATCGCCGAGTACGGGCCCGAGGTCGAACTGCCGCCGACCGCTCTCGAAATCGAGGAGTACGAGCAGGCCAAGGAGCGTGGGGAGCAGGTCACCGCCCCCGCTCCGCTTCCGTACGACCGCGCGACTCAGGAACGGCGCGCCAAGCGGGCCGAGAAGGACCTCGCCACCCTCGGCAAGGTCAATCCGCTGGCGCTCGAGGAATTCGCAGCTCTCGAGGAGCGGTACACCTTCCTCTCCACTCAGCTCGAGGACGTCAAGACCGCACGCAAGGACCTTCTTGCTGTGGTCGCAGACGTCGACGCACGAATTCTGCAGGTGTTCACCGAGGCCTATGCCGACGTCGAGCGTGAGTTCGTGGGAGTGTTCGAGAAATTGTTTCCCGGGGGAGAAGGGCGGCTGGTCCTCACCGATCCCTCGGACATGCTCACCACCGGCATCGAAGTCGAGGCGCGTCCGCCCGGTAAGAAGGTCAAACGGTTGTCGTTGCTGTCGGGCGGCGAGAAGTCGTTGACCGCGGTGGCCATGCTGGTCGCGATCTTCCGGGCACGCCCGTCCCCGTTCTACGTGATGGACGAAGTCGAGGCGGCGTTGGACGACACCAACCTGCGGCGGCTGATCGGACTCTTCGAACAATTGCGGGAGAAGTCGCAGTTGATCGTGATCACTCACCAGAAACCGACGATGGAAATCGCCGATGCGTTGTACGGCGTCAGCATGCGCGGCGACGGCATCACCACCGTGATTTCGCAGCGACTTCGCGGTCAAGACATGGCCTCGACGTAAGCCCTGCTCACTTTCCGGGTCGGAGCCTGAAACAATGGGCCGGTGACTACCCAGGCTTGGATCATCATCGCGGCTGTAGCGGCCGTACTACTCGTCGTTCTCGTTGCCGGATTCCTGCGCTACCGCAAGGGGCAGGTATCGCTGAAGGCACCCGAGACGAAGCCGGAGCTCGGCGCCCCCGAGAAGGACAAGTCAGGCGGCTACAAGGCCGGTGGCGGGTTCAACTTCAGTCAGGGGTCGACGGCAACGGCGCCACCTCCGGTGGTTCCGACACCTCCGGTCGCCGAGAAGCCGCCCGTCGTCGAAGAACCTGTCGTCGAAGAACCTGTCGTCGAAAAACCGATCGTCGAAGAACCTGTTGCGGAGAAGCCGGCCGTTGTCGAGGAGCCGGTTGTCGAAGAACCCGCTGTTGTCGAGGAACCGGTTGTCGAAGAGCCGGTAATCGAAAAGCCGGTCGTAGAAGAACCAGCGGTAGCAGAACCTGTTGTCGAAGAACCTGTCGTTCCCGAACCTGTTGTCGTTCCCGAACCCGTCGAGCCTGCACCGCGCGTGCTGGACGAGATCGACCCGACCGAGGGTCGGCTGGACCGACTGCGCGGGCGCCTTTCCCGCTCGCAGTCAGCAGTCGGCAAGAGCTTGCTGGGTCTGCTCGGTGGCGGCGATCTGGACGAGGATTCGTGGGAAGAAGTCGAGGACACCCTCCTCATCGCAGACCTCGGCTCCGCGACAACGGAAAAAGTCGTCACGAAGCTTCGTGAGCAGATGGCGGCCCGCAGCGTCCGGACCGAGGCTGCCGCCCGCGCCCTTCTGCGCGAGGTGTTGATCGCCGAACTGCGTCCCGAACTGGACCGCTCCATCCGCGCATTGCCGCATGATGATCACCCGGCTGTTCTGCTCGTCGTCGGCGTCAACGGGACCGGCAAGACAACGACCACCGGCAAGTTGGCTCGCGTGCTCGTCGCCGACGGTCGTCGCGTCGTGCTCGGTGCCGCGGACACGTTCCGCGCCGCCGCCGCCGATCAGCTCCAGACGTGGGCCGAGCGTGTCGGCGCTGAAGTTGTTCGTGGCAAGGAGGGTGGCGATCCCGCTGCGATTGCCTTCGACGCGGTCTCACGGGGCATCGCGGACGGCGTCGACGTGGTCCTGATCGACACCGCCGGCCGTCTGCACACCAAGACCGGTCTGATGGACGAGCTCGGCAAGGTCAAGCGGGTTATCGAGAAGAAGGCCTCGGTCGACGACGTTCTGCTGGTTCTCGATGCGACGGTCGGCCAGAACGGATTGGCGCAGGCTCGAGTGTTCGCGGAGGTCGTGGACATCACCGGCGTCGTACTGACCAAGCTGGACGGAACCGCCAAGGGCGGAATCGTCTTCCAGGTTCAGCATGAACTGGGTGTGCCGGTGAAGTTGGTCGGCCTCGGTGAAGGTGCCGACGACCTGGCGCCGTTCGAGCCGGGTGCGTTCGTCGACGCCCTCCTGGGCTGACGCCCCCGTGCGCCTTTTTGGTAGCGCGAACTACCGAAAAGGCGCACAGGGGCGGTAGAACTCCCTGGCGAAACCTGTTTGCAACAAAGTTGGGCAATTGGTTCACGTCTGCGAAACGCGACAGCGCCATGGACGAAACACCAGCCCAGCACTCTTCTCCTTAACGACGTGCTGCCCGGCACGTGCGACTAGGAGGTAGTAAGTGAGTACCGACGATTTGTTGGCGAACTCCGGTAACGCCGCATGGATGCTGATGGCTGCATCTCTGGTCTTGCTGATGACACCCGGCCTCGCTTTCTTCTACGGCGGGATGTCTCGGTCCAAGTCCGTCCTGAACATGATGATGATGTCCTTCGGGGCCATGGCCGTCATCGGCGTCATCTACGTTCTGTGGGGATGGTCGATGTCCTACGGCTCTGAGAACATCGGGGGCATTTTTGCCAACCCGTTCGAGTTCTTCGGCCTCAAGAACAGCATCACCGATGCTGACGGCAACTTCATCGCCGGCGCCTGGGGCTACCCCAACGTCATCGACATCGCGTTCCAGGTGACATTCGCGATCATCACCACCGCCCTCATCAGTGGTGCCCTGGCCGAGCGGGTCAAGTTCGGCACCTGGCTCCTGTTCTCGGGTATCTGGGTCACCGTCGTCTACTTCCCGCTCGCACACATGGTGTGGGGCGGCGGACTCCTCTCGGGCTCCGAGGACGGCATCGCGGCAAAGCTCTTCGGCACCACGGTCAACGACGACGGAGTCACCGTCGCCAACGTCGCTCCGATCGACTTCGCCGGTGGCACAGTCGTTCACATCAACGCGGGTATGGCCGGTCTGGTCCTCGCACTCATCGTCGGCAAGCGTCTCGGCTTCGGCAAGACCGCCTTCCGTCCGCACAACCTGCCCTTCGTGATGCTCGGCGCCGCACTCCTCTGGTTCGGTTGGTTCGGCTTCAACGCCGGCTCGGCATTCGCCGCCGACGGTAACGCCGGTCTCGCCTGGGTCAACACGACCACCGCGACGTGTGCCGCAGTCCTGGCCTGGCTCGCTACCGAGCGTATTCGTGACGGCCACGCCACCAGCCTCGGCGCAGCGTCCGGTGCGGTCGCCGGTCTGGTCGCCATCACCCCTGCTGCCGGTGCGCTCAACCCGGTCGGTTCCATCTTCCTCGGCGCAATAGCCGGCATCCTGTCCGCTCTCGCAGTCGGCCTGAAGTTCCGCTTCGGCTTCGACGACTCGCTCGACGTCGTCGGTGTTCACCTTGTCTCCGGCCTGTGGGGCACGATCGGTATCGGATTCTTCGGCACCGCAACCGGCCTCTTCTACGGCGGCGACTACAAGCAACTGGTGGTTCAGATCGTGATCGCACTCGCAGCCCTCGTCTTCACCGGCGTTCTGACGACGATCATCGGCTTCGCGCTCAAGCCCCTGGGCTGGCGAATCTCGGCCGAGGACGAGGCACGCGGCATCGATGAGACCGAACACGCAGAGACCGCATACGACCTCGCGTGATCAGCACGTGATTAAAGTGAATTCAGGCACTTCAGAGTTTGGAAAGGGATGAGCACATGAAGCTGATCACAGCAATCGTCAAGCCGTTCACGCTCGAGGACGTCAAGACCGGACTCGAGCAGGCCGGAGTGCTGGGTATGACAGTCAGCGAAGTTCAGGGCTACGGCCGACAGAAGGGCCACACCGAGGTGTACCGAGGTGCGGAGTATTCCGTGGACTTCGTACCCAAGGTCCGGGTCGAGGTCGTCGTCGACGACGCGGCCGTGGACAAGGTGGTCGAGGTGATCGTCGAGGCCGCTCGAACCGGCAAGATCGGTGACGGCAAGGTGTGGGTCTCGCCAGTCGAGTCGGTCATCCGGGTTCGCACCGGGGAACGCGGTGGCGATGCACTCTGACCCGAAAGGGTCCGAGAACTTCGGCCCTGGTTCCGTCGCGAAAGCGACGGGGCCAGGGCCGGTCTCGTCAGGGGGATCCGACGAAGCTGCGGACCTGGCCCGCGCACGCAAGGCCCTACTCACCGGAGGCGTCAAGAACAGGAGGCTCGACGCCCCCGCGCTGCGACATGCACTGGTCGATCTGCACGAATTCTGGTTGACCACCAAGGGGACCGAACTGGGCATCAAACCGGATTGTGGGTTTGCCATCGTCGCCGTGGGTGGTCTCGGCCGACGCGAACTGTTGCCGTATTCCGATCTCGATCTGATTCTGCTGCACGACGACATGGACCCAGCAGTCGTGGCCCAGGTTGCGGACAGCCTGTGGTACCCGTTGTGGGACGCGCACATCAAACTCGACCACAGCGTGCGGACGCTTCCGCAGGCGCTTCAGGTTGCGGCCACCGACATGACGGCAGCACTCGGAATGCTCGAAGCACGCCACATTGCGGGCGACGTGGAGCTGAGCAACTTGTTGATCAGTGGTGTGCGACGACAGTGGCGCATGGACATCCGCAGCCGATTCGACGAATTGATCACCCAGACCCGTACGAGGTGGGAGCGCAGCGGCGAGATCGCCCATCGCGCCGAACCGGATCTCAAGAGCGGTCGTGGCGGGCTGCGAGACGTCCAACTGCTCAACGCCCTGTCCATCGCGCAATTGACCGACGGGATGCCGGGGCTGGGACCCAACTCGCCCGGCGGCGGTCTGGCACTTGCGCACAGGCGGTTGCTCGACGTGCGCACCGAACTTCACCGCGTTGCCGGTCGCGCCCGCGACCAACTGCGAGCACAGGACGCCGACGAGATCGGTGCGGCGCTACGGATCGGTGATCGATTCGATCTGGCCCGCCTTCTCAGCGAATCGGCGCGCACCATCAGCTATTCGGTCGACGTCGGTATCCGTACCGCCGGAAACTCCTTGCCCCGGCGTGGTTTGTCGCGGCTGCGTCGCGCGCCGGTGCGGCGGCCACTGGACGAGGGCGTCGTCGAGCATGCCGGCGAAGTTGTTCTGGCGCGCGATGCGAGACCGAAGAAGGATCCCGGTCTGGTGATGCGGGTCGCGGCAGCGGCGGCCACCAACGGCATGCCCATCTCCGCGTCGACGCTCAATCGCCTGGCCGACAACGCCCCGGAACTGCGTGAGCCGTGGCCGAAAAATGCAGTCAACGATCTCTTGGTCGTGCTGGGTTCGGGATCGCGTGCGGTTCCGGTGATCGAGGCGATGGACCGGACCGGGCTCTGGGGTCGACTCCTGCCGGAGTGGGGGACCATTCGCGATCTTCCGCCGCGCGACGCCGTCCACACGTGGACGGTGGATCGGCACCTGGTCGAAACCGCCGCGTATGCAAGCGGATTCACCACTCGCGTCGCTCGGCCGGATCTGCTCATGCTCGGTGCGTTGATCCACGACATCGGGAAGGGGCGAGGGGGAGACCACAGCGTCGTCGGTGCCGAATTGGCCACCGCGATCGGAAATCGCTTGGGACTCTGGCCTTCCGACGTCGCGACGTTGACGGCGATGGTGCGCTACCACTTGCTGTTGCCGGAAACCGCCACCCGTCGCGACCTCGACGATCCGGCAACCGTGCAGCGAGTGGTCGACGCACTCGAGGGAGACGGGACCCTTCTCGATCTCCTGCATTCGTTGGCGGAAGCGGATTCGCTGGCCACCGGGCCTGGTGTCTGGGGCGACTGGAAGTCGTCGTTGATCGGCGAGCTGGTGCGTCGTTGTCGTTTGCTGATGGCAGGGGAGGAGCTCCCGCAACCCGATCCACTCGCTCCCGAGCAATTGGCCATCGCCGAGGAGGGCGGGGTTCACGTCTCGCTCGTTCCGGCCGAGAATGCGCACACCTACGTCGTGACCGTCATCGCGCCCGACGCACCCGGGCTGCTGTCTCGGGCTGCCGGAGTTCTGGCGCTGCAGTCGTTGCGGGTGCATTCCGCATCGCTGGGGTCGCATGCAGGTTCGGCGGTCAACTCGTTTGTCGTGACGCCGAGGTTCGGCACACCCCCGCAGGCGGTGCTGCTCCGGCAGGAATTGATCCGGGCTTCGGCCGGTGAACTGAATTTGCTCGAACTTCTCGACGCGAAGGACGAGGAGGCACGGGCAGAGCAGTGGGACGACCCGATCCAGACCAACAAGGATTCCGCGGTTCCGGTGCTCTATGCGCAGGCGCCACCGCGGGTCATCTGGTTCGACGCGCCCGGTGACGGTCAGGCGATCCTCGAATTGCGTACCGAGGACCGCGTCGGCCTGCTCTGCCGACTGGCCGCAGCACTCGAACACAGTGGAGCCGACATCCGGTGGGCGAAGGTCGCCACCTTGGGTTCCTCGGTGGTCGACGCGTTCTGCCTCGACTTCGGTGAGGCCGATACCCGCGCGGCGCGAGAGCGCGTCGAGGAGGCGGTGCTGGCGGTGGTTCCGGTGCCACAACCCAAGAAGAAAGAGGATTGACGGACCGGTTTCGGCAGTTACGCCCGCATCGGCTGGGATCGGTGCGGGCGTAGCGGCTAGGCTGGTGCCCGAGAATATCCACGGCTAACTCGCACGACCTTCAGGAGCGCACTCGGTGTTCGAATCCCTTTCCGACAGATTGACCGGATCTCTCAAGGATCTGCGTGGCAAGGGTCGTCTGTCCGGCGCCGACATCGACGCTACGGCCCGCGAGATCCGCCTTGCCCTGCTCGAGGCCGACGTCGCGCTTCCCGTAGTGCGCAGCTTCATCGCCAAGATCAAGGAACGCGCCAAGGGCGCCGAGGTCTCGGGTGCACTGAACCCGGCTCAGCAGGTCGTCAAGATCGTCAACGAAGAGCTGGTCGAGGTTCTCGGCGGCGAAACTCGTCGACTGCAGTTCGCCAAGACTCCGCCGACGGTCATCATGTTGGCCGGTCTGCAGGGTTCCGGTAAGACCACGCTGGCCGGAAAGTTGGCCAAGTGGCTCAAGGATCAGGGGCACACGCCCCTCCTCGTCGCCTGTGACCTTCAGCGTCCCGGCGCCGTCACTCAGCTTCAGATCGTCGGTGAGCGTGCAGGCGCCGCAGTCTTCGCGCCGCATCCCGGTACCTCCATCGGCGGCGGCGAGAACGCACTGGGCGTGTCCGCAGCCGACCCCGTCGAGGTCGCCCGCGCCGGCGTCGAAGAAGCACGCAACAAGCATTACGACGTCGTGATCGTCGACACCGCCGGTCGCCTCGGTATCGACTCGGAGCTGATGGCGCAGGCCGCCGGTATCCGTGACGCCGTCAACCCGGACGAGACCATCTTCGTCCTCGACGCCATGATCGGTCAGGACGCGGTCAGCACGGCCGACGCGTTCCGTGAGGGAGTCGGCATCACCGGTGTCGTCCTCACCAAGCTCGACGGCGACGCCCGCGGTGGTGCCGCGCTGAGCGTCCGCGAGGTCACCGGCCAGCCGATCCTCTTCGCCTCCACCGGCGAGAAGCTCGAAGACTTCGACGTCTTCCATCCCGATCGCATGGCCAGCCGGATCCTCGGTATGGGCGATGTCCTGAGCCTCATCGAGCAGGCCGAGCAGGTTTTCGACGCCGATCAGGCCGAAGCGACCGCAGCGAAGATCGGCTCCGGTCAGCTCACCCTCGAAGACTTCCTCGATCAGATGATGGCCGTCCGCAAGATGGGCCCGATCGGCAACCTCCTCGGTATGTTGCCGGGTGCCGGCGGCATGAAGGACGCGCTGGCCAACGTCGACGAGAAGCAACTCGATCGCATTCAGGCCATCATCCGCGGTATGACGCCGGCCGAGCGCGACGATCCGAAGATCATCAACGCCTCACGCAGACTGCGCATCGCGAACGGTTCGGGCGTCAAGGTTTCCGACGTCAACCAGTTGGTGGACCGTTTCTTCGAAGCCCGCAAGATGATGGCTGCCATGGCCGGCCGTATGGGTATGCCCGGCGCGCGTAAGCAGGTTCGCAGCAAGAAGGGCAAGAAGGGCAAGAAGGGCGGCAAGGGCCCGACGCAGCCCAAGATGCGCGGAGGATTCCCCGGCATGGGCGGATTCCCGGGTATGCCCGGCGGAATGCCGGCTGGCATGCCCGACCTGTCGAACATGCCCAAGGGTCTCGATCAGTTGCCGCCCGGACTGGAAGGCATCGATCTCTCTCAGCTCAAGCTGCCCAAGAAGTAGTCGGTGGCTGCGCTTCATCTGCGGGGTATCGGTCTGCCCGATGCCGAGCCGATCGAATTGTGGATCGTCGACGGGCTGATTTCCTTCGAGCCGGTGTCCGGTGCGGAGACGATCGTCGAATCGGGTTGGATCACACCGGGTCTCGTGGATGCGCACTGTCACGTCGGTATCCGCTACGGCGGTGGCGGGGGCGAAACCGTCGACGGCTTGCTGGGGCAGGCGAAGACCGAACGTGACGCGGGCGTGCTGTTGCTTCGTGACGCCGGATCGCCGGTCGACACCAGGTTCATCGACGAGCGCCTCGATCTGCCGCGGATCATTCGCGCAGGCCAGCACATCGCAGCACCGAAGCGGTACATCCCGGGCCTGCCGGTCGACCTGGACGACGAATCTCAGTTGCCGGCCGAGGTGGTGCGTCAGGCACGCGCCGGTGACGGTTGGGTCAAGCTCGTCGGGGACTGGATCGATCGTTCCATCGGTGACCTCGCCCCGTTGTGGAGCGACGAGATTCTGGTCGAGGCCATCGCTGCCGCCCATGCCGAAGGCGCAAGGGTCACCGCTCACGTCTTTGCCGAGGATGCTCTGCCCGGCCTGATCAACGCCGGCATCGACTGCATCGAGCACGGCACCGGATTGACGGACGCGACCATCGAGTTGATGGTCGCTCACGGCACGGCCTTGGTTCCGACGCTGATCAACATCGCAACTTTCCCCGAGATCGCGGACTCTGCCACGCGGTATCCGATCTACGCGGCGCACATGCGGGATCTGCACGCTCGTCGACATCGGACGATCGGTGCCGCTCACGAGGCCGGGATTCCGATCTATGCCGGAACGGATGCCGGCGGATCGATCAGGCACGGCCGGATCGCCGACGAGATCGCCGAACTCGAAGTTGCCGGTTTGACGGCGCATCAGGCGCTGGGCGCAGCCTGCTGGGACGCGCGGAGTTGGCTGGGTGCGCAGGGGATCGAAGAAGGAGCGCCCGCCGACCTGGTGGTTTATTCCGAAGATCCGCGCGGAAACCCCGATGTGCTCGCGAAGCCGATGCGTGTGATCCTCCGCGGAACCCCCGTGAGTGGTTAGGGAGTCCCCGCACTCTCGAAGCGCGCACAGGGTGGTTTCCGAACGAGCCCACCCATCTGGCACAATGGACCATTGTTCGTCGCAACCGGTTACGTACCGCTGCGACGGTCACAGGATAGAGGCAAAACCGGGCTCACAAATCGTGTGGGTCGCTGAATTGCACGTGACATGCGCAGCACTGTTGTGCGCGCTGAAGGAGAACTGCAGCTGTGGCTGTCAAAATCAAGCTCACCCGCCTCGGCAAGATCCGCAACGCTCAGTACCGCGTTGTAATCGCCGACTCGCGCACCCGTCGTGACGGCCGTGCGATCGAGACCATCGGCAAGTACCACCCCAAGGAAGAGCCCTCGCTGATCGACATCGATTCCGAGCGCGCTCAGTACTGGCTGTCCGTGGGCGCACAGCCCACCGAGCCCGTCGAGGCACTCCTCAAGATCACCGGTGACTGGCAGAAGTTCAAGGGCCTGCCGGGCACCGAAGGCACCCTGCGCGTCAAGGAAGCCAAGCCCACCAAGCTCGAGCTCTTCCAGGCTGCGCTCGCGCAGGCCGAGAACGAGCCGGTTGCAGAAGCAATCACCCCCAAGAAGAAGAAGGCTGCAAAGGCTGACGAGGCCAAGGCAGAAGACACCGCGGCTGACGCCGAGGCTCCCGCTGCAGACGCCGAGGCTGCTGACAAGTGAGTGCCGTCGTCGCTGATGCGGTAGAGCATCTCGTGCGTGGCATCGTCGCCAATCCCGACGATGTGCGCGTCGAGCTGATCACCGGACGTCGGGGACGGACCGTCGAGGTGCACGTGCACCCAGACGATCTCGGCAAGGTCATCGGTCGGGGTGGTCGCACTGCGACCGCTCTGCGGA
>NZ_JASHKY010000033.1:0-50083 GCF_030056935.1 Rhodococcus sp. IEGM 1302
GACGAGGAGGTCGGCGTGCTCGATGTAGTTGCGGATGGGGTGCACGACGACCGACTTGGTCAGTGCAACCTGCTCCGTGCCCTCGATGTCGAGGGTGAGGATGGCGTTGGTGCCGTGTGCACGGAGGATGGCGGCGAAGTCGCGAGCCGGCACATTGAGGTGGCGGGGATCTTCACCGTGGCCGTACAGAACCGTGGGGACCTGGCCGTCACGACGTGCGCGGCGAGCTGCGCCCTTGCCGAATTCGGTGCGGACGACGGCGACGAGGTTGTTTTCTTCAGACATGATGAAACGGCTCCTACAACTCACGGGGTTCGTGCTCGGTTTACTGACGTGTGGTTTTGCCTGCGGCAAGGCGGACAGGCGCGCACACGGCCAGGAGCGAAACGCTCGAGCTGAGCCGTAGCCGCGTCGATCACGGTAAACCTGCAACGTGTGGAACTGCTGCGATTCACCCTCGCCGAGACAACTTTGGATACGTTACCGGAGTTTGCTCCCGGCCGCTAATCGCAGGTGGTGGGGACCTGGCCGTGTGGACGTGGTTCGCGTCACATCGAAAGCGGTAGCCTGACGGAGTGACCATCGTGGGGAACGCTCCCGAAGGCAGTCGGCTCGGTGCCGTCGTGCCGGGTACCGACCTGTCGCAGCATGCTCGCCTACTCAGTCGGGTGCACGACGCAGTTCTCTCCGGCCAGGAACCACCGGCGCAGCCGCGGACCGTCGTGGCGCGGTCGTGGTCGAGGGTGGCCGCCGGCGGGCTCACGCCGGATCACTGCGGTGCGTCTACTGTCGCCGATTTCTCCGAGTTGGAGGCGAGGCGTTCGCGTACCGCGCTGCGAAGCGTTCTGCCCGAACTGCGAACCACGCTCACCGAGGTCGCCGAGGACGCGGGCTTCATCGTGGTCGTTGCCGACGCCGACGGTGTCCTGCTCTGGCGCGAAGGGGCGAAGACCGTCAAACGTGCGGCGGACGCTCTCGGGTTCGCGGAAGGCGCACGCTGGTCGGAGCAGTCGGTGGGGACCAACGCGATAGGTACCGCGCTGATCGAAGACTCTGCGGTGCAACTCTTCTCGGCCGAGCACTATGCGCCCACGCATCACAATTGGTCGTGTACCGGCTCGCCCGTGCACGACCCACGGACGGGCGAGATCCTGGGCGTGGTGGACATCAGTGGATCCGCAGCTTCGGTTCATCCCACCACCGTCGCGCTGGTGCGCACCGCGGTTCGCCTCGCGGAGGCGACGCTGTGGCGCGAGCACGCAGCTTCGCTCGAGCGCCTGCGCTCGCGCGCGGCGCCGTTGTTCGCGGCAGGCACAGGTCCGGCATTGGTGGTCGACGAGTTCGGCTGGGTAGCCGGCGCCAGCGGGATTGCCGCGCCCGACCGTGTGGCAGCACCCAGTGCGGGAAAGCCCGTCATCGTGCCAGGTCTGGGGATGTGTCTGCCTGAGCCGCTGGGAGACGGCTGGCTGTTGCGCACCGGCGTCGGCGGGCCGTTGATCGAGCTGGAGCTGGCCCTCGGAGCATCGCCGCAGGTGACGGTGCGTGGTGACGCCAACTGGACGCGCGCGCTTTCGCCGCGTCACGCCCAGATCTTGCGGGCACTGGCAGCCGTCGGTTCGGCAGGTGTGGATGCCGCAGGCCTGAGCGAAGTGCTCTTCGGTGATCGCGAGCATGTCGTGGCAGTGCGCGCCGAGGTGTCCAGACTGAGGAAACACCTCGGCGCGGTCCTGCAGACTCAGCCGTACCGCTTTGCCGAGGGCGTGCGAGTTGTGGTGATCTAGCGCGCCGCGCTGATTCCGGCACGACGTCCGAAGAAGCTGCCGTCGCCGAGACTTGTCCCGCTGGCGTAACCGCCCGCACAGACACCGGACGTGCAGCGACCCGCTGCGAAGAGTCCGAGGATCGGCGCACCCGAGACGTGCAGAACCTCGGAATCGACGGTGGTCTTCAATCCTCCCAGCGTGAATCCGCCTGTGCGGCCACGGAGATCGATTGCCGCGAACGGGCCGACGATCGGCTTCACCCACTCGGACTTCTTGCCGAGCACCGGATCCGAACCTTCAGCCGCGTGCCGGTTGTAGAGGTCGACGGTGGATTGCAGCGATCCGACGGGCAATCCCATCTCGCCTTCGAGTTCCTCGACGGTCTCCGCCACCCAGCTCGGCTGCGCCCGCAACTGTGCACTGGACGATTCGGCATTCATGCCTTCCTCGTACGCAGCTTCGTCGATCACGAGGAATGCCTGGTTGTCCTGCTGGAACAGCGTTGCCTGGCCGATGCGGCCGGGGTAGGTGTCCTCGGGGATGTATCGCTGACCGCGGCCGTTGACAAGAATGCCGCGCACCATCAACTGTGGGTCGCAGAAGAACGCGACCTCGGTGGCGTCCATGTGTGCGGTGTCGGCGCCGAGTGCCTGACCGATCTGGATTGCGCGGCCGTCGTGCGCCTCGATGGAGGCCGCCGGGTGGCCGAAGATGCGCGGTGCGTTCGAGCGCACCATCTCGTTGTTGTACGCGAAGCTGCCCATCGCAAGCACTACGCCTTTGCGGGCACGAATCGCGACATCCTTGCCGTAGCGCTTGGCGACGACGCCGACAACCCGATCGCCGTCTACCACCACAGTTTGGACGCGCAGATCGTATTCTGCTCGGACGCCGAGCTTTTCGGCCGTCTCGACGAGTGGCTTCATCAGCATGTAGCCGCCGCCCTTCTCGCCGGTGTTCTTCTCGGACATCTGCGGAACGTGTCCGCGGGGCGCGGGATCGACGAGGGTGTTGAACGGCGCGGCGTTCTCGCCTCCCGAGTACATCAGGCCGTCGTCGTACGGCGGTTCCCAGCCGGGCTGACCCCAGAACGATTCCTTGAACGGGACCCCGGCGTCGACGAGCCAGTTGTAGTGATCGACGCTGCCCTCGCAGTACGCGTCGATCTTCGTATCGTCGGTTCCGGGGCCGAGCGCTGCCTTCATGAACGTCTTCATGTTCTCGACCGAGTCCTCGAACCCGCACGCCTTCTGCAACGGCGTTCCACCGCCCAGGTAGATGAATCCACCAGCCAGTGACGCGGCTCCGCCCCAACCGCCCGTCCGCTCCAGGACGAGCACCTCGGCGCCGGCACGAGCTGCTTCGATCGCAGCGGTGACGCCGGCGATGCCGTATCCCGCGATGACGACGTCGGCCTCGTAGTCCCAGGTGGTGATGTCGGCAGCGGAGATCGGTCTGACGGTGGGGTCGGCCATGCGAATAGTCCTCTCGGAAGGCGAAACTGCTGATCACCCCACAGTTGCAGTTTCGACTTCCGCAGATCAGGCATGGTCCCGGTCAACGGGAGGTTTGCAAACTCCTCACCGCGCCCAGAAATGTGTCCAGGTCGGCTTCGTCGACGAAGTAGTGCGGCGATGCGCGAACCACGGCGTCGAGTCCGCGGGCATCCATGTCGAGGAGGGTGGACCCGCGACCGCTGACGGTGACGGTGATGTTCTGTGCTGCAAGCTGATCCCGAACCAGGTGCTCGGAAATACCGTCGACGGTGAAGGAAACGATGCCGCTCAGATGGGTTCCTCGATCGCGGACTTCGACTCCGGAAATCGCTGCCAGACCTTCCCTCAGCGTGACTGCTCGGGATTCGATCTGCTCCCACGCCGTGTCGGTGCCGATCGAGAGCAGATAGTCGGCGGCGACGCCGAGACCCAGGCGCGCCGCGACACTCGTTTCCCAGAGTTCGAATCGTGTTGCATCCGGCGCAGGGACGAAGCTGTTCTCGCCGGTCCATTCCGCTCCGTGCAGGTCCATCGCAGCGGGTTCGAGTGCGTCGACGAGTCCGGGGCGGACGTACAGGAATCCGGTTCCGCGTGGCCCGCGGAGCCACTTGCGGCCGGTTGCGCTGAGGGCGTCGACGCCGAGTTCGGTGACGTCGATGGGCAATTGGCCGACGGACTGGCATGCGTCGAGCAGAACGAGCGAGCCGTGGGCCCTCGCGAGTTCGACGACCTCGCGAACGGGGTTGATCAGGCCGCCGTTGGTGGGGACGTGGACGACGGAGACGACGCGAACCCGATCGTCGAGCATGTTCTCGAGTGCGTCGAGGTCGATGCGTCCGTACTGATCGCTCGGGATGATCTCGACGTGGGCACCGGTCGAACGCGCCCGCCCCAGTGCAGCGATGGCGTTGCTCGCGTATTCGACTCCGCTGATGAGAATTCGATCACCGGGTCCGAGCGGAACGGCAGCGAGGAAGTCGTTCCACGCGCGGGTCGCGCTGTCCGTCAAAGCGATATCGGTTGCCTGAGCACCGATGACCCGGGCCAGCGAATGGGGAACAGCAGCGAGGGCGCCGCTCTGACGAGCAGCTGCGACGTATCCGCCGACGTCGGCTTCACGTCGCAGGTGCTCGATCATCGTGGCCGGCACCGGCTCGGGCGGGAGCGAGGATCCCGCGCTGTCGAGGAACACCTTGTCAAGGCATCCGGGAGTGTCGCGGCGGATCGTGTCGAGATCGAACATGGCACCTTCCGTTCATGTCGGTGTGGTTCAAACTACCTGTGAACGAAGCTGTCCCGATGGAGCGAAGACTGGGCACGGCCGATGCCGTGGTGATCGGCCTCGGCGCGATGATCGGCGCCGGAGTCTTCGTGGTGTTCGCGCCCGCTGCCGCAGTAGCCGGTACCGGGTTGCTTGTGGGCCTGGCGATTGCAGCGTTCATCGCCTACTGCAACGCGACGTCGTCGGCGCAGCTTGCGGCCAGATACCCCACTTCAGGTGGGACCTACGTCTACGGACGTGAGCAGCTCGGACCCTGGTGGGGGTTTGCCGCCGGCTGGTCGTTCGTGATCGGGAAGACCGCGAGCTGCGCGGCAATGGCCCTGACTTTCGCGACGTATGTTGCGCCTACGGCGTGGCGTGTCCCCGTCGCGGTATTGGTGGTGGCAGCGCTGGTTGCAGTCAACTACCGCGGAGTCACGCGGACGGCGCACATGGCCAGGGTGATCGTCGCCGTGTCGACGACGGCGCTGTGTGTAGCGCTGGTGGTTGCCGTCGTCGGTCCTGGTGCGGTGCGCGAGTTCCCGGATCTCGCATTCGGGTCGTGGTACGGCATTCTGCAATCGGCGGGACTGCTGTTCTTTGCCTTCGCCGGGTACGCCAGGATCGCGACGCTGGGGGAGGAAGTGCGTGATCCGCGTCGAACGATTCCGCGGGCGATCCTGATCGCACTCACCGTCGCCGTCATCCTCTATGCGCTGGTAGCGGTGGTGCTGTTGGTGACGCTGGGACCTGATCGGCTGGCGAATTCGGCGCGACCACTGGCAGATGCGGTGGGCGCAGTCGGTTGGAGTTGGGCCGTTCCCGTAGTGGTGATCGGTGCCGCGGCGGCGTCGGCGGGGGCGCTGCTGGCTCTGATCGCCGGCGTGAGTCGTACGGCGATGGCGATGGCCCGCGAGCGCGATCTGCCAGTGGCCCTCGCTGCAGTCCATCCACGGTTCGGGGTCCCTCACCATGCGGAACTTGTGGTCGGTGCCGTTGTGATCGCCTTGGTCTCGACAACCGATCTTCGTGGGGTGATCGGCTTTTCGTCGTTCGGAGTGCTGCTCTACTACTTCGTCGCGAACGTGAGTGCGTACAGCCAACGCGGTGTGGACCGGATGTATCCGAAGTGGCTGCAAGCGGTCGGCGCGGCTGGTTGTGTCGTTCTGGTGGTCACACTTCCGTGGATCGCGGTTGTTTCCGGCGCAGGTGTGGTTCTGGCCGGTTGTGGGTACCGGTGGATACGACTGAAGAAATTCAACGACACGTAACACCACAAAGGGTGCATCTCGGACGTTGGCGTTCTATCGTCGGTAGCGACCGCGAAGACCGCCCGAAGGGGAAGTCGAATGGTGACAGCAGCGTTGACAGCAGCACAGACCACGCAGGTGGATTCACGTCCTGCGGCCGAGGCCTACGTCGGTGGTGTGTGCTTCAAACAGGGGCCACCCCGTTTGGTCGGAGCTGAGCTCGAGTGGCTGACCAGCCAGGTTCCCGGTGGGGAGCGGCCGTCAGCAGCGACTCTGGCAAAGGCACTCGGGCGATACGCGCCCACCAGTATCGACCCGGATTCACCAGCGGTTCCGCTTCCTCGTGGCAGCCTCGTCACCGTAGAACCTGGCGGACAGATCGAACTCTCGTCAGCGCCGCGGACGTCCGCCCGAGAACTGTGTGACTGTCTCGACGAAGACCGTCGTACTCTCGAAACACTCCTCGCGTCGTACTCCATCGAAATCAGTTCTGCCGCGGCCGACGTCGCCCGCCCACCTTCCCGGATTCTCCGGTTGCCACGTTATTGCGCAATGGAATCCCGCTTCGCCGGGATAGGACCGTATGGCACCTTGATGATGTGCAATACAGCAGCAGTGCAGGTCAGTGTCGATGCCGGCGGCAGCCCGGAGTCCATTGCCCAGCGTTGGCGGCTCCTCGGGGACATGGGGCCGGCGCTCATCGCTGCGTTTGCGTGTTCTCCACGCTTGCAAGGGGTTCCGAGAGGGGATTGGGCGTCCCAACGCATGCGGACGTGGCTCGAACTCGATTCCTGGCGAACGGTCGCAGTCCCGGAAGTGCAGGACTACGCCGGCTGGGCGCTCGATGTTCCGCTGATGTGTGTGCGAAACGAGGGCGACGATTGGACGGCTCCGCGGGGTGCCACTTTCGGGGACTGGATAGACGGCGCTTTGGATGCCGAGATCGGACGCCGACCCGTCTGGGCGGACTTGGACTATCACCTGTCCACGCTGTTCCCGCCGGTTCGCGCTGTCGGCCATCTGGAGGTTCGCTACATCGATGCGCAGCCGGGAGATCTGTGGCGAGTACCGGTAGCAGCGATCGACGCGTTGCTGTCCGGGCCTGCCGTGATGCGTGAGGCGAGTGATGCCGCAGCGTCGACGGCCGGGAGATGGCGGGATGCGGCAGAGTACGGTTTGGACGACGTCGAACTGCGTTCGGCGGCAACCTCTCTGATGTCGCTTGCCGCGTCGTACGCGCCGGAGCCGCAGTTTGTCCGTCTTCTCGATGCCGCAGCCGAACGGTGTTGTCGCGCAATTGTGCCCGGTGAGAGCGACACATGACGGGGGAGATCACCAAGGAAGCGGTCGAGGCCGTACTTCTGCGAGCGCGTGAACGGTCGACGCTGCTCACCGACTGCGTCGACGATACCGAATTGGTCGCTCAGCATTCTCCGTTGATGAGTCCACTCGTGTGGGACCTGGCGCATATCGGCAATCAAGAGGAACTCTGGCTGGTGCGAGATGTCGGTGGCCGCGATCCGGTGCGTAGCGACATAGACGAGCTGTACGACGCGTTCAAGCATTCGAGATCGTCGAGACCCACACTTCCCCTGCTCAACCCGGCCGAGGCGCGCGAATACGTACGTACGGTTCGCGGGAAGGTCTGGGATGTGCTCGAAGCCAGCACCTTCGGACGCACAGAACTCGACATGGACGGTTTTGCCTTCGGGATGATCGCGCAGCACGAGCAGCAACACGCCGAAACCATGCTCGCAACACACCAATTGCGTTCGGGACCCACGGCACTCGTTGCCACACCCGCTCCGCAAGCGGCCCGCATGCCGGAACTCGACGAGGTCACGATCCCCGCCGGCCCCTTCGTCATGGGGACCGACGACGAACCGTGGGCACTCGACAACGAGCGCACTGCGCATCAGGTCTATCTCACCGACTTCGCGATCGACAGATTCCCGGTCACCAATGGGCAGTTCGTCGAATTCATCGAGGACGGCGGCTATTCCCGACCGGAACTGTGGTCCCGTGACGGTTGGCGGCATCGCGTCGACGCGAAGCTCCGTGCACCACTGTTCTGGGAACGCGACAGTTCGGGTTGGTGGCACGAGACTTTCGGCGTCGAGGCTCCGGTCCCACCGGACAAGCCCGTCGTGCATGTGAGCTTCTACGAAGCCGAGGCCTACGCGTGCTGGGCAGGCAAACGGCTTCCCACCGAGGCGGAATGGGAAAAGGCCGCGCGGTGGGATCCGGAATCCGGAAGATCCCGACGATTCCCGTGGGGGGACGTGTCCGCAGACGAGAAACTTGCCAATCTCGGTCAGCGCCATCTCGGTCCCGCCGGCGTCGGCTCGTACCCGGCGGGTGCGTCGGCAGCGGGTGTCGAGCAGTTGATCGGTGACGTGTGGGAGTGGACGTCTTCGGGTTTCCATCCGTATCCGGGTTTCCGGGCCTTCCCGTATCGGGAGTATTCGGAGGTGTTCTTCGGCGGCGACTACAAAGTGTTGCGAGGGGGATCGTTCGGGACCGACAGCGTTGCCTGCCGGGGGACGTTCCGCAACTGGGACCACCCGATCAGGCGCCAAATCTTCTCGGGTTTTCGCTGCGCCAGAACGATTTCGGGTAGATCCTGACATGTGTCGGCACCTCGGCTATCTCGGGCCGCCGCGTTCGGTTCGTGAACTCCTCCACGACGGCGAAAACTCACTGATGCGACAGTCGTGGGCACCTCGCGAGATGCGTGGCGGCGGGACCATCAATGCCGACGGATTCGGCGCGGTGTGGTGGAACGGTGGAAGGCAGGGACGGTACCGCAGTATCTCGCCGATCTGGTCGGACCCGACAGTCGACGAGACGTTGTCCCACATCATTTCCGGATCCGTTCTCGCCGCCGTACGTTCCGCGACGGAGGGGATGGCCGTCGAGATCGGTGCCTGCGCACCGTTCGTCGACGGAACCTACGCTTTCAGCCACAACGGAGCGGTATCCGGTTGGCCTGGCTCACTCGCCGACTTGGCAGCAGAAGTTCCGGCCGTCGAATTGCTGAAGATGCCCGCGCCGACGGATGCTGCCTTGTTGTGGACAGTGCTTCGGCATCGGTTGAAGTCGAAGCCCGCGGAAGCCGCCGTGACGAGCCTCGTTCACGATGTGGCTGCGGCGGCACCGGATTCACGATTGAACCTCCTGTTCGGCGACGGGCAGGAACTGTGGGCCACGGCGTGGGGCCACACGTTGTACACGCGGGTCGACGAGTCGCGGGCACTGATCGTTTCCGAACCGTCCGATGGTTCGCCGGACTGGGAGCAGGTGCCGGACCGGCACATCGCCTGCGCGCGTCCCGGCCATTTGATCGTCACCCCGATACCGATGGGAGAACAATGAAAACCCCTACGCTCGAGGTTTATCTGACACCGGCCGAATCGGTCGACGCATTGCGAGCCGAGGCCAGGGAGGGCTTGACCGCTACGCCGAAGTGGCTCTCGCCCAAATGGTTCTACGACGCGCGTGGAAGTGAACTGTTCGAGGAGATCACGGCCTTACCCGAGTATTACCCCACCCGTACCGAACGCGGCCTGCTCGCTCGGTACGCCGACGAGATCGCTGCGTTCACCGATCCTGAGATCCTGATCGAACTGGGTTCCGGTTCCTCGGAGAAGACGCGGTTGCTGCTCGATGCAATGACTGCTCGTGGAACTCTGCGAACGTATGTACCGCAGGATGTTTCGGTGACAGCACTGGAAGGCGCGGCGCAGCAAGTCGGTGCCGAATTCCCCGGCATCGATGTGGTCGGGGTGGTCAGTGACTTCACCGGTTCGCTGCATCATCTGCCAGGTGGTGGACGGCGGGCGGTCGCGTTTCTCGGTGGAACTCTCGGCAATCTCGTTCCGGCAGAACGCGCCGAGTTCCTCTCGGGCATTGCAGCGGTGCTCGATCCCGGTGAGAACCTGATCCTGGGCGTGGGATTGGTGATCGATCCCGCAGTCCTCGTGCCCGCCTACGACGACGCTGCCGGTGTGACTGCTCAGTTCAATCTCAATGTTCTCTCGGTCCTGAACAAGCAACTGGGAGCGAACTTTCCCTTGGAGGACTTCCGTCACGTCGCGCTCTGGGATGCCGAGAACGAGTGGATCGAGATGCGCCTGGAAGCACTTCGTGAAGTCTCGGTGCACATCGACGACCTGGATCTGGAGATCACCTTCGCAGCGGGCGAGCAGCTGCGCACCGAGATCTCGGCGAAGTTCACCGAGGAGGGGATTGCCGCGGAACTCGCGTCCGCGGGCTTCGGGGTGCGGAAGGTGTGGTCGGATCGGGATCAGCGCTTTGCGCTGTTGTGTGCGCAGCGGGCGTGAAGTGGGCGCTTGTCAGAGGATGCTGTCTCCCCCTAGAAGTGTCTCAAAAGTTCTGTAGGCGGCAATATTTGAGAAGTGTCGAGAGTAGAGATCTGCGGTGCCGGTATGGACAGCGTCCGACACCGGCGCAAGATCCACGAGATGCGCGAGTTTTACATAGGACTGGTCATCGCTCGCGCCGAGCGGATACTCCTGCTCGCCGGCCTTGCGCTCGAATTTTGACTGCGCCTCAGCGGGGTCGCCAGCCCAGATGAGATAACAGTCCTCTCGGTGGAAGCACCCGACCCCGTCATTCTTCCCCAACTCGAATATCGCTATGCCGAAGTACGGTTGATCTCGTGTCGGATGCTGAGTCATGCGATTGAACGTAGTGACATCGGAGCGCAAAAGGTATCGGTGAATACCCCGGGATTTCGCAAAAACTTGTCGGTGGGCGCCCGTGGAATCGCTCATATGTTCGAATCGAAGACTTCCGCGGACGCGCTGTTTCGGCAGCATGCGGAAATCGCGCGCGCCCACTTCCTCGAGATCGACGCGGTCACTGCGCTGTACTTGGACCGTTGTGAGGAGGATGCCGCGGTTGGAGTCAATGAGGCTTTCGGGGTCAATTCGCGCACGTGGAGATCGCGTCGATACTGAGCATTACGGAGTACGCCGCGCAGAAAATGATTGCACTGGGATGTGACCTGCGCTGGCGACTTCCGCGGGTGGCGGCCGCTTTTGCTTGCGGTGACATCGATCTGGCCAAAGCGATGGCACTGTCCGAAGCTCTCGCCAACGTCTCCGAGCACGCGCTCGATGACATCGAGCGACTCCTCGTGGACGGTGCCTGCCGTGTAACCGGTAACAAGTTGAAGGCGCGCGCACGAGGTCTCATTGCTCGGCACGACCCTGATGGGGTGCGTGCCAGGCGAGTTCGTGCGGAGGCGGATCGGGACGTTCGGACGTGCGCGTCGCACGACGGTATGTCGACTCTGGACGGAATGCTTCCAGCGGTCGGCGCTCAGACTTTGGCCACGAGGCTCCGTGCGATGTCGATGCAGGTCTGTGGTTCCGATCCGAGAACTTTCGGGCAACGGCGTGCCGATGCACTGATCGCATTGGCGGAAGGAAAGACGTCGTTGGATTGTCAGTGCGACGGCGATTGCACCCGTAGGGATGATACGAAGACCTCCGCGCTCCCGATTGCGACAATTCTTGTGGGTGTCAACGCCTCCACCCTGCTCGGATTCGACGACCTGCCAGGCTATTTGCAGGGGTACGGCCACATCGATGCCGACCATGCGCGCGCGATCGCCGCGGACGCCACGTGGCAGAGAGTCCTCACCCTTGCACCGTCCGAGGTGCAACATTGTTCGACTGCGGGGGCAGTCGGACCGGTGCTCGGCGTGGGTCGGTCGATGCGCTCACCGGAGATATTGCCCGCTGCGGCAAGGGATAATCGCTCGAGAAGGAACAGTGGTTCGCGGCGCGGTGAATCCACGTACCAGCCGTCCGCGGCGTTGGTGACGATTGTAAGGACGCGAGACGGTACGTGCCGCTTTCCGAATTGTGTTGTGCGTTCTGATAGTTGCGATATCGATCACACGGTGCCGTTCGATCACGGCAACCCCGCTCAGGGAGGGCCTACTGCAGAACGGAACTTGGCCTGTCTGTGTCGAAAACATCACCGACTGAAGACGTTTGGCAGGTGGACAGTGAAGCAAATCGGAGGTGGTCTTCTGGAGTGGAAAGATCCGTCAGGACGACGAACGGTTACCGCGCCCGTAGGCCCATTCTGTGACCCCGAACTGAGAGTGCCCGACGCGGCGAGACTGCATTTGACGGACGACGATGCGCTGGAACGACGTTTCGGACTTCGGGACAGGGGAGTGGAAGCGGATCTCGAATACCTCCTGGACTGGAGTGTGCCCGGCTGGCGGAAGGCACGATCTGCACCAAGACGTAACGCATCCCCGCTGGCGAACGCTTTGCCGGAGTTTGCCGACTTCTGAAGGGGTTTCGTTTCTCCTGTGGCCTGCGGGTATAGCGAGAGGGCCCGAAAAATGGTGTTTGTCTGTTTATAGTGAGGCGCAGAACGGTTTCCGACCCGAGGAGAACGCGTGCGTCATCCGAAGCTCGCCGCATTGACCGTGGCCCTGACTGCAGTACTGGTGATGCCGGTAACGCAGAGCGTGGCTCAACCATTCCCCTTCGACCCCGGCAGTTTCGGCAACGGAAGCACCGGATCGTTGGGGAGCGACGACCCGGACATACCCATCGAGGACACCCTCCCGCAGTTGTCGGTCACCACACTGGTCGACGGACTCGACCACCCTTGGGACGTGGTGGCGGCCCCGGACGGTGCAATCCTGACCGGACAACGATCCGGCGGATTCTTCGTTCGCCGAGGCGACAACACGACAGGTCCAGTCGCTGCTGACCTTTCGGATCTCTACGCGCAGTCCGAAACCGGGCTCATGGGCATCGCGCTTGCTCGCGACTTCGCTCAGTCGCGCACCCTGTACACCTGCCAAGGATTCAGCGCTGGGGGAGTCACGGACGTTCGAGTGATCGCGTGGACCGTCGACGCCGGATGGACCGCACTCACGCGAACCGGAACTGTATTGCCAGGAATCCCGGTCTCGTCCGGGCGTCACGGGGGTTGCCGAATTCTTGCGGCGCAGGACGGAACGCTGTTCGTCGGGACGGGTGACACCGCGACGCCGAGCGTCCCCCAGGATCCGAATTCGCTGGGCGGCAAGGTCTTGCACATCAACGCCGACGGAACTCCGGCGGCGGGGAATCCGAATGCTTCCAGCCCGGTCTACACGCTCGGGCACCGCAACGTCCAAGGCTTGGCCGTGCAACCCGGAACCGGCCGGGTGTACTCGGTTGAACAGGGCACAAGCGTCGACGACGAAGTCAACCTGCTTACCCCCGGCGGAAATTACGGCTACCGCCCGGATCGGCTTCCCGGAACGTACGACGAATCCGTGCCGATGACCGACCCGGTGCGAGTGCCGGGAGCAATTGCGGCGGTGTGGCGTTCGGGTAGCTCGACGTTGGCTACCGCCAGCGCTGCCTTCACCGGTGGAGCTGCATGGGGTGCCTGGGACGGTGCGCTCGTAATGGGTGGCCTCAAGAGCAAGGAACTGATCTTCCTCCGCCTGAATGCCGACGGACGCTCGGTCGACGCGCAGACCTTCGGGTTGGAGAACCAGTTCGGTCGCTTGCGGTCGGTGACCCCGACGCCCGACGGCTCGCTCCTGGTGACCACCGACAACGGCGCCGGCGACAAGGTGCTGCGGGTGACGCCCACGCCCTGATCTTCAGTACCAGGCGATGACCCGGCACGGACCACCCGAACCACCCGCATGCGTCGGCGCTCCCACCATCACCGTGGCGCCGACGGCCGGAAGTGCGGACAGATTTGCGAGGGCTTCGACTGCGTACTTTCCTGAGCCCAAAGCGCTTCGGTGAGCCCCGTGGGTGGTGCTTCGGCCCGCGTCGATGCTGAGGGTGTCCGAGCCCACGGCGACGATGTTGCGCTCGCGGACGAGAAAGTCGATCGCCTCGGGGTTGAATCCCGGTGTGTGTTGCACGCCGAGTGCATCTCGATTCGTGAAGGCGCCACCGGCACCGGCCCGGGTATCCCAACCCGAGTTCATCGCAACCAGGCTGCGGGGAGCGATGGTCCCGTGGAGGGACTCCCAATCGAGGATGTCCTGGCGGGTGAGCAGTGTGTCGGGGTCGACGGAGGCTCGGGCACTGATGTCGACGACCGCAATCGGCACGACGAGGTCGGCGACGGGAATCTTCTCGACGGTGATTCCGTCCGCACTGGCGTGTGCGGGAGCGTCGATGTGAGTACCAGTGTGTTCTTCGAGGCGGAGTTCGTTGAGGTAGAAGTTTCCACCTGACCCGGCGGAGCCGAGCGAGCCCAGAGATCCGGCGGCGTCGGCGATCTTCGCCAGGTTTCTCATCTCGAACGAGCGCGCGCCCGGCCACACCGGGAACTCCGGCGTCAGTACGTGGGTCAGATCGACGATGGTCTGACCTGTTGGTGCTGCCGACGCAGTGGGCTGTACAGCGCCGGCCATGACGGTCGCGCCGAGGGCACCGGTGCCCAGCGCCGCGAACATCGATCGACGGCTGATCTTCCTGCCCTCGCGTCCGATTGATTCGTAGACCTCCGACAAGACCTTCGGTGAGCACATCAGAAACTCCAGATCACTGGGATCAACACCGTTGCAACTATCAGGAACCACAACAACATCGGGAGTCCGAGCTTCCAGTAGTCGCCGAACTTGTAACCACCAGGGCCCATCACCATCATGTTCGCGGGAGTGGCTACAGGCGTCAGGAAGGAGGCCGCGGCAGCGACGGTGACCGTCATCAGAAGGGGCAGCACCGAGATGTCGAGTTCGATGGCGACCGAGATCGCGATCGGCGTGATGATCAACGCGGTTGCAGTGTTGCTGATCAGCTGGCCCAGAGTCGCCGTCACGACGAAGAGTCCAGCGACGACGACATACGGGCTTGCCCCACCGACGACGTCGACAAACGCATGCGCGAGCTTTTCGGCCGCGCCGGTCTGCTGGATTGCGGTCGACAGCGGGATCATTCCGCCGACGAGAATCAACGTGGTCCACGAGATGGACCGATGCGCCTGCTCGACGCTGATGACTCGTAGCAGCACCATCGCACATGCCGCGAGGAGTCCGGCTATCGCGGATGGCACCAATCCGAACGTCAGCATCACTACCATCGCCGCAACGACGACGAGAGCGATGACCGCGCGGGTTCCCAACGGGGCTGCCTGCTTACGGATCTGGGCAGGTGCGTCGACCACGAGGACGTTCGGATCGACGGCGGTGTGGGTGTCGAGATCGTCCCAGCTTCCTTGCAGGAGAAGCGTGTCACCGGCCGCCAACTTGACGCCCTTGGGGCCGCAGTCCTCACCGGCGCGCTGGACTGCGAGTATCACCAGATCTCCACTGTCGGTCACCATGCCCGGAAAAGCCCTGTCGCCGATCATTTCCGAGCGCGGCGGGATGATCACTTCGACCACGCCGTCGTGCTTGGTGATCAAGGGCTCTGCGGACGGCGCATCCTTTCCCATGAGCTGATACTGCTTCGCGAGGGTCTTGGCATGCCGGCTCAGGTCAGGCGACATCGACGTCCCAGCACGATGGGGGAGGACGTGAGGACCGAGAAGTACGGCGATCGCAATCGTTCCCAATACGAGCGGCGCACCGACCAAGGTGAAACTGAAGAACCCGAAAGCACCGGCCCCGGATTCCTCGGCCGCTTCGGAAACGATGATGTTGACCGGTGTTCCGGTCAAGGTGAGCATCGATCCGGCATGGGCGGCAAATGCCAACGGCAGAAGCAGTTGTGACGTCGATTTACCGAGACGTACCGCCAAGACGACCACCATCGGTACCAACGCGGCTACGGCCCCGTTGACGCTGATCAATGCGGTCAACGCGGCAACCAGCAACATGATCGCACTCACGAGGCGGACTCGGGATTCGCCGACTTTCGCCAGCAGTTTCTCGCCCGCCCATGTGGTGACACCGGTGGCGTCGAGGGCTTCGCTGACGACAAAAAGCGCGGCGATGAACACCACCGTGGGATCGCCGAATCCGGCGAGCGCCTGCTCCATCGTGATCACACCGGTGGCGTACAGCGCCAGGGCAGTGCCGATCGCGATGATGCCGACCGGGATTCGGCCGATCACGAACAGCGCCACGACCAGTGCAAGCACGACGAAAGTGGTGGTGATGTCATTCACGATTCGTAAAGGTACCTGCTCATACAGAACGGCCCCGTCTCGCAAGTGAGACGGGGCCGTGGGACGGACGCGAGGAGAATTAGTTGGAGGCGGCGATGCGGGCCTTCTCGAGAGCGGCCAGCGTGCGAAGAACCGTGGCCTTCTGCTTGTTCAGATCGCTCAGTCGTGCGCGAGCCGGCAACCCTTGTGCGAGTTCGGCGACCTTGATCTGCTCGTCGATCGAACCGAGCTGATCGAGAAGCCCTAGGACGCGCGTCTGGAGCGTGTCGATGTCCACGGTGTCGGTCTTGACCGGAGCGGCAACGCGCGTCGCTGTGCCCGTGCTGGCGGGGCGGGAAGCGCGTGCGGGTGACGTGTCGGCGACAACCGTTGCGGCGCGGGGCCGAATTGCCTTGCGAACAGCGGCCGCATCGGGAAGGACGTCCATGCGGATCTCGTTCAGGACTCGGCGTGCCTCGCGTGCGTTGACGCGGTACTCGCGCTCTTCGTCGTCGTCGGACTGCAGCGTGCCGCCGAGCGGGCGCAGACCGTACATGCCGAGGAAGCGCTTGGCGTCGTCGATGATGCCTTCGTTTTCACGGCATTTTCCGCAGCGGGGTTCGTTGCGGAACATGTCCACGGAGTTGTCGTCTCCGCACCAGACACAAGATCCTGGGCGCCACCGCCGGATCGTCGGAACTGATGAATTCAGGGAATGAGATTCGGGCCGGGATTCCAGGGTTTGCGCGTCGATCACGACGAGCCACACTAGGCGAAGATTGCGGCGCGGTGAACACCGCCCCAACATCGACCTGGGTTTCTCGACGGTAGCGTGATCAAGATCATGTCAATCGTCGCATTCGGCGGTATTCGTGTGTCCCACAGGTGGTTTCATGATGACCGGGTGGTCTGTTTCTGAGACCTTCACGAAGACGACGACGGGCGCGTACCGGTGACCGTGAAGTCACAGGTACGCGCCCGTAGTGCGGCGCGAGACTAGGCGCTGCCGTTGAACAGCGAAGTCACAGAACCGTTCTCGAAAACTTCCTTGATGGTGCGAGCGAGCAGCGGTGCGATGGACAGCACCGTCAGCGTCGGGAACTTCTTCGACTCGTCGATCGGAAGTGTGTTGGTGACAACAACTTCCTTCGCGCCACACGTCGACAGACGCTCGGCCGCAGGGTCGGAGAGGACGCCGTGGGTTGCAGCGATGACGACGTCACCTGCACCGGCCTCCTTGAGCACCTTGACCGCGCCGGCGATGGTTCCGCCGGTGTCGATCATGTCGTCGATCAGGATGCAGGTGCGACCTTCGACCTCACCGACGACGCGGTTGGACTTGACCTGGTTGGGTACCAACGGGTCGCGCGTCTTGTGAATGAATGCCAGCGGTGCTCCGCCGAGCGAGTCGGCCCACTTCTCGGCGACACGAACGCGCCCCGAATCGGGGGACACCACCGTGATGTTCTCGAGGTTGTAGCCCGCGCGAATGTGGTTGGCCAACTGGCTGTGTGCGTGCATGTGATCGACGGGGCCGTCGAAAAAGCCCTGGATCTGATCGGTATGCAGGTCGACCGTGATGATGCGATCGGCGCCGGCGGTCTTGAGCAGGTCGGCAATCAGGCGAGCGGAGATCGGCTCGCGTCCGCGATGCTTCTTGTCCTGGCGGGCGTACGGGTAGAACGGAAGAACGGCGGTGATGCGCTTTGCCGATCCACGCTTGAGAGCGTCGATCATGATGAGCTGCTCCATCACCCACGTGTTCAGCGGTGCCGGATGACTCTGCAGGACGAACGCATCGGAGCCGCGAACCGACTCTTCGAATCGAACGAAGATCTCACCGTTCGCGAAGTCGCGCGCGGTCTGCGGGGTGACGCGGATATCGAGTTCCTTCGCCACCTGCTCCGCCAACTCGGGATGTGCGCGACCCGAGAACAACATCAGGTTCTTCTGGTTGTCGATCCAATTCGCAGTCACTGGTTCATGCCATCCTTTTGTACTTGCCGGTCGATCTGGTGGTGATCTGTGCTGTCTGTTGTGCAGGGCTGTCAGGTTGTTGCAGGGCTGTCAGGTTGTTGCAGGGCCGTCAGGTTGTGCAGCTGCTGCAGCGGCATCGGCCGCGGGTGTGCCGGGACGATTCTTCTGGACCCAGCCCTCGATGTTGCGCTGCACCCCACCCGAGACGGCGAGCGCCCCAGGCGGTACGTCGTTCTTCAAGACCGTGCCCGCACCCGTGTATGCGCCGTCTCCCACGACGAGAGGGGCGACGAACATGGTGTCGGAGCCTGTTCGGACATGCGACCCCACCACAGTACGGCTCTTGTTCACCCCGTCGTAATTGACGAAGACGCTCGAAGCTCCGATATTGCTGTGATGGCCGATGGTGGCGTCGCCGACGTAGGTAAGATGCGGAATCTTCGAATGCTCGCCGATATCCGCGTTCTTGGTTTCCACGTAGGCGCCGATCTTGCCGTGTGCCCCGAGGCGGGTACCAGGCCGGAGATAGGCGAAGGGGCCCACAGCCGCGTCCGCGCCGACAACGGAGTCGGTCCCGTGCGAGCGGACGACTACTGCGCGCTCACCGACGGTCACGTTGTCCAAGGTGGTATCCGGGCCGATCACGGCGTCTTCGCCCACCGAGGTTGTGCCGGTCAACTGAACTCCGGGCAGGAGCGTCACGTCCTGTGCGACGTGCACGTCGCAATCTATCCATGTGCTCGCAGGATCGACGACGGTGACGCCGGCACGCATCCACTTCTCGAGGATCCGACGGTTCATCTCGCGGGCGAGCGTCGAGAGCTGCACGCGATCGTTGGCGCCCGCGACGAGAACCGAATCCGCGATGTGCTGAGCACGAACACGCTTGCCCGCGCGACGGGCGATCATGATCACATCGGTGAGATAGAACTCGTGTTGTGCGTTGTTGGAGTCGAGGGACGCCAGCGCGTCGCGCAGAGTTTCGAAGTCGAAGGCGTAGACCCCTGAATTGACCTCGGTGATCGAGCGCTGCGAATCGGTGGCTTCCTTCTCCTCGACTATGGCGTTCACCTCGCCGTCCGTCGTACGAAGGATTCGCCCGTAGCCGGTGGGGTCGACGGCCGTCGACGTCAACACCGTCACCGCGGCCGCGGGAGCAGCCGTGTGCTGGGCGAGGAGGTCTGCGATGGTCTTGCCGTCGAGCAGAGGCACGTCGGCGGCTGTGACGAGTACGGTCCCGGAGAAGTCGGCCGGCAACCCCTCGAGCCCACAACTGACAGCGTGCCCGGTGCCCTTCTGCTCGTCCTGAACAGCGACGGTGACGGAACGGTCCAGTTCCCCGGCGACTGCGTTCACGGCTTCGGTGACACGCTCACGATCGTGACCGACGACGGTCACCAGGTGCGTGGGATTCAGTGAGGTTGCCGCGTGAAGCGAATGTGCCAGCATGCTGCGTCCGGCGAGAGTGTGGAGGACCTTGGGAGTCTTCGACTTCATTCGTGTACCGGCACCCGCTGCGAGAACGATCACGGCGGTCTGCACTGGTTTGAGCTCCCTCTGTCGATCAAACTGTCGATCAAACTGTCGATCAAGACATACATTCCGCTCGGGAAAGCATGTTGTTCACCAGCTCCGCCGCCAGGACTCGAACCTGAACTATCTGAACCAAAATCAGAGGTGCTGCCATTACACCACGGCGGATTGCCACGCATTGCCGAGCCTTGCGGCCGAACGCGCGAAAGAATAATCGCATGCCGACCCGCCGTAGGTCGAACCGCTCCTCCGATCGGGCCCCCGAAGTCCCGATAGGCTGAGCGTCCACAGCAGTGATTTGTGTGTCGGCGAGAGGAAGACAATGGCGACGGTGTCCGGTTCGGGTGGCGGGGATCCAGTTCCCGAACGAGTGACACGGATCCGGATGACCGGTACCCAACGTCGGCAACAGCTGATCGAGATCGGGCGGGCATTGTTCGCCGAACGGGGATACGAAGCGACCTCGATCGAGGAGATCGCCCAGCGCGCGAACGTGTCCAAGCCTGTCGTGTACGAGCACTTCGGCGGCAAGGAGGGGCTGTACGCCGTCGTAGTGGACCGGGAGATGTCGCGACTCCTCGAGATGATCACGTCTTCGCTCTCACAAAATCGCTCGAGAGTTCGAGTCGAGCGGGTTGCGTTGGCTTTGCTCACCTACGTGGAAGAGCACACCGACGGATTTCGGATACTCGTGCGCGATTCGTCCGTTGTCGCGCCCAGTGGGACATATTCGAGCCTCCTCAACGATGCGATCAGTCAGGTGGGCTACCTGTTGGCGGGGGACTTCTCCAGACGCGGTTTCGACCCCGGACTAGCAACGATGTACGCACAGGCGCTTGTCGGCATGGTGTCCACTACGGCTACTTGGTGGCTCGACGAACGGACTCCGTCGAAGGAAGTTGTCGCCGCTCACCTCGTGAATTTGTGTTGGAATGGGCTGACGAATCTGGAAGCCGATCCACAATTGGAGGGTTAACCAGGCGCGCCTGCCGCGCAGAGATGGATCGCGGTCTAAGCTGTGTTCGCTGTATCACGATCGTTTGATGGGCAAATGTCTCATTTGTTTGCAGGGTGGGTTGAATGCCGAACCGTGCCATCCATTTTGACGCTGTGAACGGGTAAGACCAAGAATTCGTTCGATGTGTGGTGATTGGAGGCCGGATCGATGGTGAGGCAAGAGCGGGCAGAAGCCACCCGTGATTCGGTGCTGCGCGGAGCAGCGGGTGTGTTCTTGCGCCTGGGCTATGCCAATGCCAGCTTGAGCGAGATCATCGCCGAGTCGCAGGTGACCAAAGGCGCCCTGTACTTCCATTTCGGGTCCAAGGAAGAACTCGCGCGGGCAGTGATCGACGAGGGTTCGGCACGTTTCGACGCAAAATGTGAGCTCTGGTTGGACCGTCGAACTCCCGCGCTCGAGTCACTGATCGGTATTTCGTCGGTCATCGTCGACATCGGTGCGCATGACGCCATGGTTAGAGCTACGTTCCGCTTGTTGGTCGAGATCGGGGACTATCGGGGCTCCGGGCCGGCGACTCTGGACGTGTGGCTCGACATTTACCGTGAACTTGCCAGCCGTGCCGCCGACGAAGGTGATCTGCGTTCGGACGCGGATTCTGCTGACATTGCTCGTTTCCTGTTGGAAGTTGCGTCGGGAGTTCGGCTGATGGCAGCCGCGACCGGGACCGTTCGTGAGCTTTCGGACTCCATGAAGGCATCGTGGAATCTGATACTTCCGATCGTGGTCCCGGAATCGAAAGTGGAGTACTTCAGGCAATTCGCGGCCCGTCGCCTTGCCAGTGATCACTGAAATCACTGGCTCTCCGCACTGCTCCTTTGGTCAATTTGCTGCAAATGTCCTGGTAGGGACATTGTTCTCTTTGTTCTGCATTCGAAACAAACTAAGAGTATGTTTATAGTGTTGATGGGAATCTGGAAGTCCGATCTTGCCGTCAATCTTCGGATTACGGTATGTTCTATCGGTAGCTGAAGAATTGCTGAGAATGAAGGTTTGTCAGGGCAGGGTGACGGCGTCGGCGCACCGGGCAGCATAGGGGGCTGCCCGGCGTGTACGACCCCAGATGGGGAGTCAACAGATGGGTGACACTGCGCCGACGCCGATGCTCGACATCGGCCCGCGGATCGGCTGTGACGTAGTGAACGTCGTGGATGTCACTCGAAGTATCGAACTCTTCGGGCGGAGGTATCTCGATCGGACCTTCACCCCGCACGAATTGCAGACGTGCGCCGGGCCGGCGCGGGATCAACGATTGGCTGCACGTTTCGCCGCCAAAGAGGCTGTGGTGAAGGTACTGCGGCCTGGTGACGTTCCCGTTCCGTGGAGTTCCATCGAAATCACTCGGGCCGAGTGGGGTGGCTGTGGGGTGACACTGTCCGGTAATGCCGCGGAACTCGCGCGGGCCCAGGATCTGCACGATTTTCAAGTATCTATCTCGCACGAAGCGGACGTGGCCATCGCAATGGTGATCGCAACACGCTCGGGCGCTCGCATCGAAAAGAAGGACGACATCGCTGATGATTGATCAGGCAATTCGGAAAGTGCTCGTCGAGCACGGTCGGCTGGCAGTCGACGTGAGCACGATCGACGGAGAGGCCGATCTTTACGAGTTGGGTTTGACGTCGCACGCGAGCGTGAATGTCATGTTGGCGCTGGAGGATTCGTTCGACATCGAGTTCCCTGACGAGTTGTTGCGGAAGAGTACTTTCGCAAGCGTCAAGGCGATCGAGGGTGCGTTGACGGAGTTGGGTGCTGCATGAACGCTCCGCAATCGCAGTGCTCCACCGGAACGGCCCTCGAGCGGGCCGCACGGTTGGCCGACGAAGTTGCAGCGGTGTGGGCCGACGAAGTCGATGCAGAAGCAAGGTTTCCGCGTGAAGCTGTCGACGCCATGCGAAGCGAACGGCTGCTGTCCGTAGCTGTGCCGAGGGAACTAGGCGGCGAAGGGCTCTCGCTGCAGGAAGTGTCGCAGATCGCCCGTGTGATCGGAACGCGCTGTGCAGCAAGCGGAATGATTTTCGCGATGCATCAGACGCAGATATACTCGTTGGTCAAGCACGGCAACACCGAAGCACTACGCGAGTTTGTCGAAGAAACGGTCGACAAGCAATTGCTGTTGGCATCGGCAACCACTGAGCTGGGAATCGGTGGTGACGTCAGCCGGAGTTACTGCGCGGTGGAAGACTTGGGCGGTCACCTGCTGTTGATCAAGAACGCGCCTGTCATTTCGTACGGTGAACACTCCGACGCGATAGTCGTGACGGCTCGGCGAACACCGGAGAGTCAGCCGAACGATCAGGTTCTCGTGGTGTGTCGTACCCCAGACCTGACGCTCGAACGCACCACCGAGTGGAACACGCTGGGGCTGAGGGGTACTTGCAGTCTCGGTTACATCCTTCGGGCCACCTCGACGCCGGAGATGGTCGCCGGCGTACCGTATTCCGATATCTCCACCCACACCATGCTTCCGGTCTCGCACGTCGTCTGGAGTTCGGTGTGGTTGGGAATTGCCGACGCTGCAGTCGAGAAGGCGCGCAAGTACGTGCGTGCCGCCGCCCGCAAGCAGCCCGGGGTCACTTCCCCCGGAGCGCTGCGGCTCGCCGAAGTTGCCGCTTCGGCACAACAATTCGCCGATCTCGTCGGCGCCTCTGCGCGCAGGTACGACCGCGCAGTCCACGCGGAGGAAGGCGTTGCCGATTTCGAGGCGACGGGAGCGGTGGGATTTTCGCTCGCGATGAACAACCTGAAAGTCACAGCGTCGACAGCGGTGGTGGAAATCGTGGGGCAGACAATGTTGATCTGTGGAATCTCGGGATATCGCGAGGACACCGAATTTTCGCTCGGTCGGCACCTTCGTGACGCGCACGGCGCAGCGGTGATGGTGAACAACGATCGAATCATGGCAGGTTCAGCGCACATGGCCATCGGATACCGGGGAACGCTATGACGAACGAGACTGTGACGACCGAGACTGTGACAGGCGAGACCGATCTGGATCGGGCCCGGGCTGCATTTCAACGTGAACTGCTCGTCGAAGGACTTCTCGTCGAGACGGAGGTGCCGGGACTCTACGGGCGTTCCGGCGTGTTCGAGGACATCGTCGACGGTATCGACCGAGTGGTGATTGCAGCGGGGCCAGGCGACGCCGCGACTCGGCTGCGGTTCCCGCCGGTGTTCCCGCGGAGCAGTTTCGAGCGCACCGACTACATCGCTTCGTTTCCCAACCTCACCGGCGCCATCAACACCTTCGCCGGTTCCAATCGCGATCACGCGCGACTGCTGGCCGATCGCGCCGAGGGACAATCGTGGGACCGCCACCTCGAGCCGACCGAGACCATGCTCGTGTCCGCAGCGTGCCATCCTGCCTATGCGCGGTACACCGGAGTTCTGCCCGAAGGCGGCGTGCTGCTGGACATCTACGGTTTTTGCTTCCGGCACGAACCGGCGATCGATCCGGCTCGCATGCAAGCGTTTCGGATGCACGAGTTCGTGACGATCGGTGACGCCGCGGCAGCGCGAGCGCATCGCGAGCATTGGATCGAGCGGGGGCTCGAGGTGCTCGGCCGGCTCGAACTCGACGCTACCCCGGTGATCGCCAATGATCCTTTCTTCGGGCGCGCCGGAAAGATGCTTGCAGCCAACCAGCGTGAAGAGAATCTCAAGACGGAACTGACAGTTCGGCTCTACGGAGATCTCGACGAGGGCACGGCGATCGTGTCCTCGAACAACCATCTCGACCATTTCGGTGTCAACTTCGACATCCGAACGGCGGAGGGGGAGGTGGCACACAGCTCGTGCGTCGGCTTCGGGATGGAGCGAATCGCGTTGTCCTTGTTGCGGACTCATGGTCTTGACGTGGCTGCATGGCCAACCTCCGTTCGTGAACGAATGGGCATCTGATGTCACGGCTGATCGACATTTCACCTGATCGCTACCGGCCCCATTCGTTGCACCAGGACGACCGCGTGTGGGCGCAGACCAACTGCTACACGGATCTGTGGATCGAAGTGTTGCATTCGCTGGGATTGGACCCCGTCCCGGCATTGGCATGTGCCTTCTCATCGCGGTTCGACGGGACTCAGTGGACGTTCCTCAAGCTCAAGGCCGAGGACATCTACGCGCTGTACGGAATCGAAGTCGCCGAGATGAACGTCTGGCGGGCACCGCTGATCCACGTCGAGGACAACCTCGCGGTTGGGATGCTGTCGACGGTTGAAGTGGACGGATACTGGCTTCCCGACACTCTTGGAACGAGTTATCACGAGGGGCACACCAAGACCACGATCGTGCCCAATCGGATCGATCGCGTTGCCGGCGAGCTCGAGTACTTTCACAACAGCGGGTACTACTTGCTGCGAGGCGACGATTTCTCCGGCGTCTTCGATCTCGATCGTTCCTCACTTCCTTCGTTCGTGCCCTATGTCGAACAGATCAGGTTGAATCCGGTTCACGCGACCAACGCCGGAAACATCGCCGAAGTGGCTCGGCGGAATGTAGCGGTTCGAGCGGTGGGTAATCCCGTGCGAGAGCTGGGACGCAAGGTGATCGACGACCTCGAATGGGTGCAGGGGGCGGGTATGGATGCGTTTCACCTCTGGTCCTTCGGGCTACTTCGTCAGTGCGGGGCCAGCGCGGAGCTGGCTGCCGACGCCAGCGAGTTCTTGGACACTGCAGGTTTCTCCGGGACAGGCGAAGCTGCGCCAGATTTCCGCAAAGTGGCATCCGGTGCCAAGAGCGTGCAGTTTCAGATGGCGCGTGCCTCCAGGGGCCGCGCGGTGGACCCGCGTGAGCAACTCGACGAGATGGCCGTGTCGTGGAAGAGGGCGATGGAAATCGTTGCCGACACAGTCGGCGTCGACTCGCATCGACACCTGAGGTTGGTCTGACAGTGCCTCGTTCGTCAGCAGACCTGCTGGCCGGCGCGATATGGCGATGCGCTGCAACCGAACCCGGATCCGTATCCGACCCGGATGCCCTCGAAGCTGTGACCGAGTGGGTCGCAGCGTCCGTGCCTGGAACAGTCATCGGTGCGTTACGTGCGGCGCAAACGGACGCCGGACGCACGAAGTCCGTTTCGTCGTCGTCTGTTTCAGAATCGTCCGTTTCATCGTCGGACTGGTGGTTCGTGACTACCGTGGCCACGACCGGTGAGGGGTCGTGGCTGCTCCAGTTCGACGGTATGACGGCGTTTGCGGATGTCTGGATCGGCGGTGTCCGTGTCGCGTCCACTGAATCCATGTTCGCACCTGGGGAAGTGAGCATTCCGGCCGGAGTCGGCGCTGGTAAACGTGTCCAGGTGGCTGTTCATTTTCATTCTCTCTCCGCGATTTTGAGATCGAGGCGTCCTCGAGGACGTTGGCGCTCGTCGATGGTCCGTGAACAGGGCCTTCGGTGGATCCGAACCACGATGCTCGGTATGGCTCCCGTGTTCAGTGGTGTGTCGGTACCGGTGGGTCCGTGGCGGGGTATCCGCTTGTTGGACAAGGGGATTGCCGCCGTAGTCTCTGCTGTCAAGCATGCGAGTGTTGACGGCACAACCGGTCGCGTTGCCGTCAGTGCTCGGCTCACCGGATTGCCGGCCTCGCTGGAGTACGTGACCGTGCGTGTCGGCGATCACTCGCGGCAATTGGCTGTATCCGCCGGACCGGATGGATTTCTCGAGGTGTCCGGCGTCGTCGAAGTGCCGGACGCGCAGTTGTGGTGGCCGCACACTCATGGCACCCCGCGCACTTATCCGGTGACGATGGAAGCGGTCGGAGTCTCCGAGCATCTCGGTTCAGTTGGCTTCCGGACGGTGGAGGTCGACAGATCCGATGGTGGATTCCGTTTGTATGTCAACGGCATCCGGGTGTACTGCCGTGGTTCGGTGTGGGTGCCGACCGACCCGATCTCGCTTCAAGGCGACGCCGGCACAACTCGCGTCTTGGAACGCCTGGCAGAGGCCGGCCTGAACATGATTCGAATCCCGGGGACGATGGTCTACGAGAGCGACCACTTCTGGGAGGAATGCGCGCGACTGGGCATTCTCGTGTGGCAGGACATGATGTTGGCGACGCTCGATCCGCCCGACACCGACGAATTCTTCGAACTCGTTGCCTCCGAGGTCACCGAGTTCTTGCACAGAGTGCGCGGAAATCCCGCTTTGGCAGTCTTCTGCGGCGGCAGCGAGACCGAACAGCAGCCGACCATGCTGGGCTTGGTCGATCAACACATCCCGCTCATTCATTCGAGACTGCCGGAGTTGATCTCGACGGTGGCATCCGAACTCGAGTACGTGACGTCGTCCCCCTCGGCGCCTCGCGGGGGCGAGCAATTGGCAACGCATGTCGGAAGCGGGGTCGCTCACTACTTCGGGGTGGGTGCCTATCGTCGTCCACTGGCCGACGTGCTCAGCGCGCGAGTACGTTTTGCGACCGAATCATTGGCATTTTCGATTCCACCGTCGAATGCGGTGATCGAGAACGAATTCGGTTCACTCGCCGTCGCGGGGCACCACCCGGCATGGAAAGCCGCGGTGCCTCGGGACAACGGATCGTCGTGGGATTTCGAGGATGTTCGGGACCACTACGTCCACGCGCTTTTCGGCGAAGACGCTCGTGAAGTCCGGTGGTCCGACCCGGAACGCTATCTCGACCTGGGGCGAGCAGCTGTATGTGAGGCGTTCGCATCGACGCTCGGATACTGGCGTCGCCCGGACTCTCGGTGCGACGGCGCCTTGACACTCGCACTGCGAGACCTGGAGCCCGGACCGGGATGGGGGGTCCTCGATTGGAGCGGCAGCCCCAAAGCTCCGTGGTTCGTGCTCCGTAGAAGCGCCAAACCGATCGCGCTCCTCGTCACGGACGACGGTATGGACGGATTGAGGCTCGACGCGATCAACGAGACCGCCGAACCTGTCGTCGGCGAGATCAGGTTTCGAGCGCACAGTCGGTCAGGTGTCGTCCCGGTCGACGTCGCGCTACCGGTCAACGTGGAAGCGCATTCAAGTCTGACCTGGTCCGTGGACAGCCTTGTCGGCCGTTTCACCGACCTCACTCACGTCTTTCGGTTCGGGGCGCGGACATACGACGCCGTCACCGTCACACTCGAAGACGAAGACGGCGAGATGGTGGACGAAGTGGTCCACCTACTGGGTGGTCCGGCGCGGCCTCGTGAGCGATCGGTCGGACTTGTTGCCACAGCGCGCAACGTCGGTGACGAAGAGTGGGTAGTCGACGTCTCGACGGATGCTTCCGCCCAATACGTTGCCCTCGAACTGCAGGGCTTCGAGCCCGAAGACTCCTGGTTCCACCTCGCGCCGAACGGTCGCAGGACTGTACGCCTACGGAGAACCGGTCAGGCGACGAAGGTGATCGGTCGCGTTCGGGCGCTCAACTCGCACGTGAGTGCGGCCGTGGCGCCGCCGATCACTCCGGTCACACAATCCTCGCCGTCCAAGCGGACGTCGAAGAAGACGAGTGCTACGGGAAACTGAACGGATCGGACTGCGCTGCGAGATCGCACACCGATAGAATCGAACCGGCGCACAACTCTGCCTCGGTGGGGATATTGCGCTCGGGCTGTGCGTCCGCAACCCGTCATCACTGTTCAGGAGCGCGTTCGTTGACTTCCTTGTCCTCTGCCCAGACTGCGCTCGCTGGACTCGCCGAGGTCGCCCTCGCAGATGCCGCGTTCACTCCGGTGATCGAATCCATCGGATCGGCCGCCTTGGACATCGTGGCTCCGAAGCCGGCTCGGCCGTTCATCGCCGCTGCACTCGCCGCTCGCACGCCGGTGCTGCTGGTGACAGCCACCGGTCGTGAAGCCGACGATCTGACTTCGGAACTCACCGAGATGCTCGGTGGAGGAGTGGCGCAGTTTCCGTCGTGGGAAACATTGCCGCACGAGCGACTGTCGCCGAGCGCGGATACCGTTGGGCGACGGGTGGAGGTCCTGCGCAGACTCGCCAGACCAGACGACGCCTCGTACGGATCGCCACTTCGGGTGATCGTCACCACGGTGCGCTCTCTCGTTCAGCCGATGGCGCCAGGCCTGGGCGAGATAGAACCGATCACGTTGCGCGTCGGCACCGAGATCGATTTCGATTCCGTTCTGGTTCGTCTGGTGGAGATGGCGTACAGCCGCGTCGACATGGTGGGAAAGCGTGGTGAGTTCGCGGTCCGTGGTGGCATTCTCGACCTGTTCTCGCCGACGGCGGATCATCCGGTCCGTATCGAATTCTGGGGTGACGAGGTATCGGAGCTTCGCTACTTCTCAGTTGCCGATCAGCGTTCGCTAGCGGACGTCGACGTCGATTCCGTGATCGCGCCGCCGTGTCGTGAACTGATTTTGACAGCTGATGTTCGTGATCGAGCCGCCGCACTCGCTGCTGAGAACCAGGCTGACGCGTCGTTGGTCGAGATGCTGGACAAGATCTCGGCAGGTATCCCCGTCGAGGGGATGGAAGCTCTGCTCCCGGTTCTCAAACCCGGTGAACTGCAGCTACTTTCCGATGTACTTCCCGAAGGGGCGCACATTCTTCTGTGTGATCCGGAAAAGGTGCGCACCCGCGCCACCGACCTGGTGCGCACCGGCCAGGAATTCTTGGAAGCATCGTGGACGGCGGCGTCGATCGGCGGCGCTGCACCGCTCGACACGTCGATCCTCAACGGCGGAGGAGTCGATCTCGGTGCCTCCGCGTACCGGTCGCTTCGTCATGTTCGCGAATCTGCCGAAGCTGCCGGCCGACCCTGGTGGACAGTCAGCCCGCTGGCGTCGGGAAACGGTGAAGAACTCGAACTCCCGGTGCATGCGGCACCGCAGGTGCGCGGTTCCGACGACCTGTTGGCCGAGCTGTTCGTCAGCCTTCGGGCGCACGTGAGCACGGGCGGTCGCGCGGCGATCGTGGTGGCAGGTGCCGGAACCGCAAGCCGCGTCGTGGAGCGACTCGGTGAAGCCGAAGTGCCCGCCAAGATGCTCGATGCCGGCGCTACCCCCGCCCGTGGACAGGTCGCGGTGCTCCGCGGATCACTGCACGACGGACTGGTACTCGCCGGCGACGACTCGACGCCTGGGATGGTGATCGTCACCGAGTCCGATCTGACCGGCAACCGCGTTGCCGCGGTCGGCGACGGAAAGCGCTTGCCGGCCAAGCGCCGCAATCAGGTTGATCCCCTCGCGCTGTCGGCAGGGGACATGGTCGTGCATGATCAGCACGGTATCGGCCGGTTCGTCGAAATGGTCGAACGCACCATCGGTGGGGCGCGTCGTGAATACCTGGTCATCGAATACGCGCCGAGCAAGCGCGGTCACCCGGGCGATCGTCTGTTCGTCCCGATGGAATCGCTCGATCAACTCTCCCGATACGTCGGTGGGGAGTTGCCGGCGCTGAGCAAGCTCGGTGGATCCGACTGGGCAAACACCAAGCGTAAGGCCCGCAAGGCAGTTCGTGAGATCGCGGGCGAGCTGGTTCAGCTCTACGCAGCGCGTCAGGCTGCTCCCGGGCATGCGTTCGGCCCGGACACACCGTGGCAGAAGGAACTCGAAGACGCATTCGCGTTCACCGAGACGATCGACCAGTTGACCGTTATCAGTGAGGTCAAGGCCGACATGGAGAAGCCGGTTCCGATGGACCGGGTGGTCATCGGTGACGTCGGGTACGGCAAGACGGAGATCGCCGTCCGCGCCGCGTTCAAGGCAGTGCAGGACGGCAAGCAAGTGGCGGTGCTGGTGCCGACGACTCTTCTTGCACAGCAACATCTTCAGACCTTCACCGAACGAATGGCGTCGTTCCCGGTGAAGGTGCGAGGGCTGTCCCGGTTCACCGACGCCAAGGACTCGAAGGAAATCATCGCCGGCATGGCGGAAGGTGAGATCGACATCGTCGTCGGTACTCACAGGTTGCTGCAGACCGGTATTCGCTGGAAGGACCTCGGGCTTGTGATCGTCGACGAGGAACAGCGATTCGGAGTCGAGCACAAGGAACACATCAAGGCGTTACGCACCCACGTCGACGTCCTGACGATGTCGGCTACTCCGATTCCTCGTACTCTCGAGATGAGCATGGCCGGGATCCGCGAGATGTCCACGATCCTCACACCGCCGGAAGAACGTCATCCGATCCTCACGTACGTCGGCGCGTATGCGGACAAGCAGGTTGCCGCGGCCATCCGGCGTGAACTTCTGCGCGACGGTCAGGTCTTCTACGTTCACAACCGTGTCAGCTCGATCGACAAGGCAGCCAAGAAGATCCGCGAACTCGTCCCGGAGGCTCGCGTCGTCGTCGCGCACGGTCAGATGAACGAGGACACTCTCGAAAAGACTGTGCAAGGATTCTGGGAACGCGACTTCGACGTGTTGGTCTGTACCACGATCATCGAAACCGGTCTGGACATCTCGAACGCGAACACACTGATCGTCGAACGCGCGGATTCGCTGGGCCTCTCGCAGTTGCATCAGCTTCGCGGACGCGTCGGGCGTAGTCGTGAACGTGGATACGCCTATTTCCTGTACCCGGCCGAAAAGCCTTTGACGGAAACGGCATACGACCGACTGGCAACGATTTCGCAGAATTCGGACCTCGGCGCGGGTATGGCCGTCGCGATGAAGGACCTCGAAATCCGTGGAGCCGGAAACGTTCTGGGCGCAGAGCAGTCCGGCCACGTCGCGGGGGTCGGGTTCGATCTGTACGTCAGGCTGGTCGGTGAGGCGGTCGAAGCCTTCCGGGCTGCAGCCGACGGCAAACCGATCACAATGGACGAGGGCACGAAGGAAGTCCGGATCGACCTACCGGTGGACGCGCACATCCCGCCCGACTACGTCACCAGTGACAGGCTCAGGTTGGAGGGGTACCGCAAGCTCGCTGCGGCAACTGATTCCGACGGCATCGCTGCCGTAGTCGAAGAACTGGTCGATCGCTACGGCCCACTGCCCGAAGAGGTTCGACGGCTGATCTCGGTGGCCAAGCTTCGACTGCTCTGCCGCGAGTATCAACTGGAGGAAGTCGCCGTCACCGGAACTCAGCTCAAGATCTCGCCTATGTCACTGCCCGATTCCAAACAGATCAGGCTCAAGAGGATCTATCCGAGCGCGCAGTACCGGGCAACGACCGGGCTCGTGCAACTCCCGCTGCCTCGCACCGGCGGAGTCGGCTCGGATCGCCTGCGGGACGTCGAACTACTTCAATACATCGCGGACTTCATCCTGGCGATTGACGGGCGCGCCGCCGGTGCCGTCCTGGTCGAGGCGTGAGCACACGGTGAACGAATCGCCCGTCGTCGTACTGCTCGATCCTTTGCGGCCGCATGTCTTTCCGCTGGAGGCGCTCCCGTTCCTGTCCGGCGCGATCGATATCGACCCGGACGTCCCCGACTCGGTACGCGGCGCACTGCCGGCCACGACACCCGGCGCCGCGGTGACTGTGATGATGGACACCGCCGAGCCGAAGATCGCGGCGTTGTCTGCCGCTGGGGTAAAGATGATTCGCGCCGAACCCATTCACGGCGATCGACTGGTGGAAGCGGCGTCGATCATGGACCGGTTGTGGAATCGCGGCGGTTGGGAGTCGACCCAGACGCACGAGAGCCTCTCCGTTTACCTCGTCGAGGAGACCTACGAGGTACTCGACGCGATTCGAAGCGACGACGAGAGCGATCTTCGGGAGGAACTCGGAGACCTGTTGCTTCAGGTGTTGTTCCACTCGCGGATCGCTCAAGCACACGGTGTTTTCGAATTGGACGACGTGGCCGGTGCATTGATCGCGAAACTCGTGCACCGCAGCCCGCACCTGGTCAGTTCCGGGGCGGTCGACATCGCTGAGCAAGAGCGGGCGTGGGACGCTTTGAAGGCTGCCGAGAAGGCTCGCGCGTCATCCATGGACGGCATCGCTCGGTCGCAGCCGCCGTTGCTCCTCGCCGAAAAAGTACTGAGCAGGGCCGCCAAAGCTGGTGTGATCGAAAGCGCCGATGAAGCTGATCTGGAAGCTCTGATCGAGCAGTGCCGACGCGCCGACACTGCACTCCTGGGCGCCCTGGACATGCTGATCGCCGACATTCGGATTCGTGAGGGAAGACGTCTCGAAGACGTGGAGGATTAGCCCACTTTGACGTAATTGCCCGGTAATCACCTGGCAATCGGAAAATAGCTTGGGCTTGGTGAGTGCAGTTGAAACAAACCTAAGGTATGTTTACGTACGAAATGAGCAACACTGGGTCGTTTTCTTGCATGAATTGGCCTTTGATCGGCGGTTATGTAGGGGGGTCCGATGACGGTTCATTTCTGCACTGCGAGCAGCGAGGTACGGCAACCGGCGGGGTGTTGCCGTACCTGGACGCTCGCGGTGGCTACCGATCAGCGATCCCCCAAGCCGTTCGATCCGCTGACGCCGTTCGTATGACAAGAAAGACTGATGGCAAATGAGCGTTCATGCTGAGGTGGAGAGCCGGTCGGCGGTATCGCAGGATTCCGCTCATGTCGGAACAGACTGGCGCCGGGCATACCGGAAGCGGATCGCAGTGAGCGATTCGATCACGGTCCTGTTCGTGATCGCACTCGCTCAGATCGGCAGTATGTGGCCGCATCCCATCGAGTGGCTGACACCACTTAAAGTGATCGCGTCTGCAGCGTTGGGCGGACTGTGGATGATCGCCCTCGCACGGGGGCGTAGCCGTCATCAGTCGATGCTGGGCGAGGGCAGTGACGAGTACGAGAAGGTACTGCTCGCTACCGGCCAGGTCTTCGGAGTAGGCGCATTGGCCGGGATCATTCTGGGCGTGGGAATTGCGCGAAGCTACCTCATGATCGCACTGCCCGTCGGACTCGCTGCGCTGCTTCTCGGACGCTACCTCTGGCGACGCGACATTCGAAAGAAGCGTGCGATCGGGGATTGCCGTAACTCGGTGCTGTTGGTTGGTGGACATGCGTCCGTCGTTGCTACTACGCGTGCCTTCGTGCGGGAATCCTCGGCAGGCTACGACGTTGTGGGAGCGTGCATTCCGCGTCGGGCGACCGCGTTGGACGATCACATCGTTGTCGACGGAGCAGCAGTCCCGGTAATGGGCAACGAGTTCGAGGTAGTCGAGGCGATGCGCGCAAGTGGCGCAGACACCGTCATCGTAACCGGGACCGAAGACCTCGGACAGGTGGGCATTCGCAAACTGATGTGGGACCTCGAAGCCGAGGGCGTCGACATGGTGGTTTCACCGGTCGTGGCCGATGTGTCGAAGGCTCGCTTGATGTTTCGCCCTGCGGCGGGACTCCCGTTGATTCACGTTGCGCGGCCGCGCTACCAGGGCGCGAACCGGCTTGCGCCCGCTGTTTTCGACGCGGTGTTCTCGATGCTGATGATCCTCCTCGTGGCGCCGGTCATGCTCGCCGCTGCCGCTGCAGTCAAGTTCACGTCCAAAGGCCCGGTGTTCTACAAGGCGGAACGCATCGGCCTCAACGGGAAACCGTTCCCCATGTTCAAGTTTCGTACCATGGTGGAAGGCGCCGATCAGCAGGTTGTCGATCTGATGGGGGACAACGAAGGCGCCGGAGGTGTGTTGTTCAAGATGCGTGAGGATCCACGAATCACGTCCGTCGGCAAGATCCTTCGTCGATTGAGTATCGACGAGCTACCGCAGTTCTTCAACGTCATTCGCGGAGAGATGAGCGTTGTCGGCCCGCGGCCGCCATTGCGTCGCGAGGTCGAGATGTACGACGACGAGGTTGCCCGGCGCCTGCTGGTCAAGCCTGGCATCACCGGTCTCTGGCAGGTAAGTGGTCGCAGTGATCTCTCCTGGGAAGAATCTGTTCGTCTCGACTCTTCCTACGTGGAGAATTGGTCTGCGGCGCAGAATATCTCGATCATCACCAGGACCGTATCCGCAGTGCTCAGGAGCGACGGAGCGTACTGACCGGACAGAGGCAGTCAGCATTCCTGGAACTGGGCGCGAACATACCCGGCGGTTTGCCACACATAGTTCGCGGCCCAGACCCAGACCGGAAGTGGTCGGGGGTCCGCGACTACGTCGATGTCACCGTCCCAGCAACGGTTGATGATGTAGCGACTGCGAGAGACATGGGGAACGAAGGTCACAACGATGACACGCTTCCATCCCTGTGCCTCGGCGCGACGCCGAATCTCCTGTCCTTCACCACGCGTGGTCGACGGATCTGGCTTGAAACAGCTGACCTCGAAGTCGTAGGTGCCCTCGCATATTGCGGTGATCCTCGGATCATTGCTTCGATACGGATTCGAAAAGATGATCTGGGGCGCGTAGCCCTGCTCGGCCAAGGACAGTCCGTATTCTTCTCTGCCGTCGTGATCACCGCCGAGAACAACTATCGCGTCGGCCATTTCGGGTGTGTCGATCACCGGATCGACGTAGACCGGCCAGCCGGCGGCAGTGATTGCAGTAAGTCCGCCGACAATCCCGCTGAGAACGAGTACGCGTCGACGGACCTTGGGGCGAGTGGATTTCACAATTACTTCCTGTAGTGCAGATGTGGGAGCCGCTCAGAGCCCGTACTGGGTTTCGAGCACCGCACGAACGGCAGGCATTCCTAGTCGTTCGCGAGCAACATTTCGCGCGCGGGCGCCCATCTCTGCAGCGGCGACGGGATCCTTCAAGAGCGACGAGATCGCCGCGGTCACTGATTCGGTGGCGTCATCGGTCACGAGGCCACACCGACCATCCCGGATCAGTGGTGCGAGGCCGCACGTGTCGGTGACGACTACGGGCAGTCCAGCGGCCATCGCCTCGAGTACAGACATCGGGAACGGTTCGTTCACGGAGGGCAAGACATATACAGCGGCTTGACGAAATCGTTCGGGAGACTTGTCGAACGGTAGTGGGCCTTCGTACTGGATGCAATTGCTATGTCCGGAGCGTTCGATCAGTCGGTTGACGGCTTCTGCTTCACCCTCATCCGGTCCGACTATCGAAAAGCGCGCCGTGTGTCCGCTGTCCAACAACTCTTTTGCGGCTTCGACGAAGACCTGGGGTCGCTTTCTTGCCTGTAGTCGTGCTAGGTAGAGGACCTCGGGCGGGTCGCAACTGTTGACTGGCCGTGACTCGAGGTCTTCGGCCTCGGGGATCCCGTTGTTGAGTTCCACCAAGTTGACGCGACTGTCTCCGACAACAGACTGCAGGTCTGTGTGCTCTCGTTCGGTCAGATAGAACACTGTCCGTGCTCGTTTGAGGACCGGGATCGTGAAAGCAGCGTCCAACGGCCTTGCCAGCAATTTGTCTGTCTCGTCGATCATCCCGTGAGTTTGTGCGAAAACTGGAATACCGTATGCAAGAGCCAATTTCGCGGCAGGAAGGGTCACCAGGTCACGCGCGAGATGAATGTGCACGACGTCGAATTCTCGGACGTGCTTGCGAAGCCACACAAGCATCGACGGCGCGCCGATTCCCGCGTACCCGATTTTGGGGATCACGGTTCGCGCCGGAAACAATTGCAGAGCGATACCCTGCTCGCGTGTCGGTGGCACCGCGTATCCACGCTCACCCGCGGCGATAGTTACGTCATGCCCATTGTCCTGCAATGCTTTCGACTGATTTAGGGCGACCCTGATAGGCCCTCCGTAGGCGGCGTCCGGTGAGAAGAGAGTGACGATCTGCAGTATCTTCATCGTGCAGCGCCGGCCCGTGGCGCCAACATCGTGGCTCCGGCGGGAACATCGGACGTCACCAAAGCCGTCGCGCCGACGATTGCGTTGTCCCCGATCGTTACACCGCGGAGTATCGTCGCACGGGCGGCGATCCATGCTTGGTCACCGATGACGATGGGAGCATTGTCGAACTCGAATGTGGGACTTCGGTGATCATGACTGCCCGTACACAGGAGGACATCCTGCGAGATAGCCGTATTCGCCCCTATCGTGACGGGTTCGAGATTGAGTATCCATGTTCCCTCGCCGATCCACGAGTCTGCTCCGACCGTCAGTTTCCACGGCCAGTGGATACGGACGCGGTGTCGAATCAGGACCCCGTCGGCGATGTCGGCACCGAACCGCCGGAGAACTGCAACGCGTACTCCATTGGGGCACCACCAATGAGAAAGCAGCACACCGGAAATCGCGAGCCAGGAGATTTGGACCAGCGGGCCGCGTCCCTTGTCGTATCCTGCACCGGTGAACCCGGACAGAGTGCGGTTTGTGCTCACAGTCGGACCGCTGCAGACGAATCCCGTACGTGCTCGCGATACCAGGCTACGGTCGACTCGATGCCCTCGCGGGTTGAGATCTGTGGTTTCCAACCGGTGGCCATCAATGTGGACACGTCGAGTAGTTTGCGCGGTGCACCATCGGGCTTGCTTGTGTCCCAGTCCATTCGGCCTTCATATCCCACTGCTTCGGCCACAATATTTGCGAGCTCTTTAATGGTTTCGTCGTGACCGGTACCGACGTTGACATGCCCGGACTCGTCGAAGGTGTCAAGTAGGTGAAGGAGTGCATCGGCCAAGTCGTCCACATGGAGGAATTCTCGACGTGGGCTCCCCGAACCCCAGTTTGTGACTGATTCAATTCCCTCGTTCTTGGCTTGGTCGAGACGGCGGATCATCGCAGGAAGTACGTGCGAAACATTCTCCGAGAAGTTGTCGCCGGGTCCGTACAGGCTTGTCGGCATCGCCGAGATCCAGGGCAACCCGAACTGCCTACGAACAGCCTGGACCTGGATGATTCCCGCAATCTTGGCGATCGCATATGCGTCGTTGGTCGGTTCGAGATGGCCGTTCAGTAATTGATCTTCTCTGATCGGCTGTGGCGCCAGGCGCGGGTAGATGCACGAGGACCCGAGGAACAGCAATCGGCGCACGCCGTGCCGCAGCGCTGCGTCGAGCACATTGGTCTGGATCTGAAGGTTGTCGGAGATGAAATCGACCGGATACGTGTTGTTCGCGACGATTCCTCCGACCTTCGCGGCAGCCAAGACGACGCACGACGGTTTGGCGGCTTCGAAGAAGGCGAATACGTCTGCTCGGTTTCGCAGATCGAGTTCGGCAGATGTGCGGCCGATCAGGTCGGTGAAGCCACTCTGTTCGAGCTTGCGCCAGAGCGCGGATCCCACCAGTCCCTTGTGTCCGGCGATGTAAGTCGGGGCGCTGCGATCAAGAGGTGCAATCGATTTCGTTGTGATCATGAGAGCGAGATCTTCCAATCAGGGAGATGCGGCGTGTCGATCCACGGTGTGCCGGCATGCGCCAATGCTGCGATGTCGGCGTCCATCATGATTCGAGCCAATTCTGGGGTCTGTACTGTCGCTTTCCAGCCCAGTTTGTCCTCGGCCTTGCCTGCATCGCCGACCAGAGCGTCCACCTCTGTGGGGCGAAGGTAACGAGGATCGAATTTGACGTACTTCTGCCAGTCGAGACCCACATGTTCGAATGAGGCCACGACAAAATCTTGGACCGTGAAGTTTCCTCCAGTGGCCAACACGTAGTCATCTGGTTCGTCGACTTGAAGCATCCGCCACATACCCTCGACGTACTCGGGTGCGTAGCCCCAGTCCCTGACCGCGTCCAAATTGCCCAGGTACAGGGAATCTTCGATCCCGGCCTGGATTCGCGCGACTGCACGCGTGATCTTTCTCGTGACGAATGTTTCACCGCGGCGGGGTGACTCGTGATTGAAGAGGATCCCGTTCACCGCGTGAATTCCGTAGGCCTCGCGATAGTTCCTGGTGACCCAGTACGAGTACACCTTTGCAGCGCCGTACGGCGACCGCGGATAGAACGGGGTGTCCTCGTTCTGTGGAGGCGGACTGGCTCCGAACATTTCCGAACTCGAAGCTTGGTAGAAGCGGCACTGCAATCCCGTCATGCGGACTGCTTCGAGCAAACGAATAGACCCGATTCCGGTTGTGTTGCCTGTGTGTTCGGGCTCGTCGAAGCTGACCCGCACGTGCGACTGCGCAGCGAGGTTGTATACCTCGTCTGGTGCGAGCTTCGACAGGAGCGTGACGAGTCGTGCGCCGTCGGACAGGTCACCGTAGTGCAAGAACAGCCGTGCGCCCAGTTCGTGAGGGTCCTGATAGAGGTGATCGATGCGTGACGTGTTGAAAGTTGATGCGCGTCTGATCAATCCGTGAACTTCGTAACCTTTGGCCAACAACAGTTCTGCCAGGTAGGAACCGTCCTGTCCGGTGATCCCTGTGATGAGTGCGCGTTTGGTCATCGAGCGTCAGCTGCCTTGTCTATGTTCGTCGTCTTCAGATCCGAGTCGAGATGTGTGAGGTTTTGTTCCGAGCGGCTCGCGTACTAACTGCGGCCGGCCACCAGCTCGCGGATCCACTTTTCGCATTTGTCGATGGACGCGGTTTTGCCAACCGAGGTGGCGCAGTAATGGACCCCGGCGGCACCAAGTCTGGCGGAAGTCTCCGCGTCGCCCGCGAGTTGTAGGGCTGCAGAGAGCAGGCCTGCGGGATCACCGTTCTGAGTGACGACCCCAGCACCGGAGGCACGGATCTCGTCGGCAGTCGTAGATGCCACATCGGTTGCGGCGACAATCGGGGTACCGCTGCTGAAATACGACGTCAGCTTGCTCGGCACTGCCATCCCGACGATCCCGGGTGCCTCGTTGACCAGTAAAACGTCGGCGGCGGCCATGGCAGTGCGGAAATCCTGGTCGTCGAGTGGGCGGACGAAGTCGATTCGATCGACTCCGACTGCCGCGGCTTCGAGGTTCGGTCGCTGATTGCCGTCACCGACCAGAACGAATCGGATTGGCAGACTCTGCTCGTCGGCGAGTCGAGCGGCCTCGACGACATTTTCCAGACCTTGTTTCAGGCCCATGTTTCCGGTGTGCAGAACAATGGTTTCGTCAGGCGACCAACCGAATTTGGTGCGTGCGGCGGTGAGATCGTCCACATCGATCGGCGTCACGTGCGTCCAGTTCCGAACCACTGTGACTCGTTCGCGTGGGACGTGAAGTTCGTTGACGACATGGTCGACGAAACGGTCATGGACGACGGCGATTCCGTCGGCGGACTTCACGACAGCCGCCTCGAGCCTGGACGTTGCGCGGGCACTGCGGCCTGTCATCGCACCGGTCTCCACGACGCCTTGACCGTACAAGTCGTGTACCCAGACCCCGATGGCCGGACGTTTGGGTGTCAGCCGAGCACGTCCGAGGACCATCGCAGTGGCCAGCAATGCCGGACTGGTGCACACGATTACGTCAGGTGTGTTCCATCCGGAACTGGCGGCACGTGCGCCGAAACTCAGCTCCATCTTGATTCGTCCCAAGGCATTCGGTGGGCTGGGCACGAAGTGGCGGCGTCGGTGAACGTGAACGCCGTTCACGACCTCGTCGATCGACCGTCCCTGGTAGGAAGCGTCGATTTCCCACGCCGGATAGTGCGGGTACCCGGTGACGACGTGCACCTTGTGCCCGCGCTCGCCGAGGGACTCGGCAAGGTCCGTCATGTACGGGGCTATCCCCGTGGTTTCCGGCGCGTAGTTGATGCCGAGAATCGTGATGTTCAGCGATTCGACGGGACCACGATTGGATAACTCGAAAGTCGCGGAGACGTCACCAGGTTTGTCGTGCATCTGGTCGATCTGGGTGCTGATGACGAACCTCCAGTTGGTAAACTGCGCTTCAAACAGTCAAATGGTTTGGTTTACGCTATTTAAGCCCTATTTCCACGGTTTATCAACTGGTCTCATGTCGTGCTTCGATCGCCGGGAGCGATGTTGCTGCATCAGATGGAGGCGAGCCTGTGCGCGCGTAGTGTTAACCAGCAGGTTGCAACAGGGTGATGGGTGGACTGGCCTCGTTGGGCAATTTCGAATGTGGCGGAGCGCACTGGCGGAAGGCGGAGATTTCGATCCGGCCGCGGGTTCCCTCGGAGGTTCTGCAAACTCGCTGAAACCGGCGCACGGTTGTTTTGCCGCGAACGAAGGGAAATTGGTCGGTGAGGATTGAATTTCGGGCACACGTGATCGTGGAGGGATGAAGTGAAGGTCGATCCGCTGGCAAGCACGTACTGCTGTCACGCGCAGGAGTCCTTCGGCCCAGTTGATAGAGCTGGTGTCGTAGCCGTTGTCAACGAGTGGATCTCGGAGACTTTCGAAGCGGGTATCGGGGTCTTCCCCCTGATTTTCGAGATGCGTACCGCTGGTGAGGGTTCGCCTACTGCCTCGTTACACGGACTGGGTGCCGTCGAAGGAATGCGCGTGGCCGACGTGTCTTCGGCGATAGGCGTCGAGGTATTCGACCGGACATTGTTCAAGTATTTCAATGCGCGACGATTCAGTGACCCTCGCGAGATCACTGTCGTCGTTGCACGCAACATGATCGGCCTGATCTATTCACACATGTTTGGTGACGAGACGGTCTTCATGCCGAAATCAGAACGACTCTTTCTTGCGTTGTCGGGTCTGGATCCGGCGCTTGGTCCGCGCTCTCCCGCTGTGCGCAGATTGTCGAAGCGTCGGATCGTTGCTGCCGGGCTTTTGATGGCGTCGACCAATCCCTTGATTGCCGCGACGTCCCTGAGGCGAATCCTCAGTGGTACAAGTATGTTCCAGCGTGAGGTGGTGAGTCGGCGGGCATCGGGAAACGCAATCTCGTCCTCGGCCGTATCCACGGAACCTGTTCGCGGGTGGTGGCTCTCCGTTCGTTTGGTTGCAGCACCTGGAACCCGTGTGCCTTCCGTGTATTTCTATTGCGCAGTGCTCGCGGCTCTGGAGTGCGGCCCCGACGTCACTCATCACGTGGTTGTCGACCTGCGATCGGGATCGCCCCTACTGGCGAGGACAGGGGGGAATGCGTTCAGTCACATTCCTTTCCGGGCAGATTGGACAGCTAGTAGTCCCCTCGAAGTGGCTTCGCAGGTTCGGTCGAGGATTCGCTCCGGCGAGGCGCTCGTCCGGCGTGCTGCTGGGGAGTTGGTCGGACGGCGCAATAGTCGGTCCCGGGCCGACCCTGATGGCGTGGCGTCCCCGATGGTGCTTGCAACTACAATGTCGTGTTTTCGGGTGCCCGGTGATCGAGATCATGCGTTCAGTGGTGGTGATCTGGCGTTCGCGAGGGGAATGCAGACACTCGAGCCGGCAGTTCTCGCGTCCAACATGCGCACGACGGGCCGCTACGCCGACTGTACATACAGCCATTCGGGTAATTTCGTCGATCTCGAGAAGATGCGTTCGGCCGTCAACGCTGCGGCCGCCTACCTCGGGCTTCGAATCGCGGTCAACACTGGCTCGCACTTCGACTAGAGAAGGTTCGTCTGGAGGAGGTTCTCTCTCTGGAGGAATGCACGAAGGCAACCCCGGCTACTTCGCAGTAAACAATCCTATAGACTGTTTCAGGTGGACTGAGCCGACCGACGGTTTCAATTTGATCTCAGTCTGGAGACACCACGTGTGCAAGGGAGGTGGGGTCGTGGCAGGTCTGAAGCTGCGAGTGCTGTTCAGTGCGGGTGACCAAGTGCTGTCCAGCGTAAGTAACGCGTTGATTCTGTTCGCGATGGCCGGACCGTCCTCCGTCAGTGAGTTCGGTCTGGCGATCCTTGTTTTCTCCATCCTCACGGCTGCGCTCGGATTCGTTCGAGGTGCAGTTGGCACACCCCTGCTGTTGATGAGTGCCCACAGTCGCAACAGGATTCGCGCGGAGAGCAGACATGCGATCTCGGGTGCTGCCACCTTCGGAGTCCTGGTTGGGATCGTTGCCTTCGGAGTCTCGGTTTTCCTTCACGAACCGCAGGTAGGGATTGCATACGCCGTTGCCGCGCCGGTTGTTCTCGCGCAGGATGCCTTGCGGTTCACCGCGATGTCGATGGGAGAACCGGAACACGCGTTCTTCAGCGACGCGTTGTGGGCGAGTGCGGCGTTCGGTGTCCTTGTCGTGACTTGGATTCGACCAGAGGCACTTTCGATCGCAGAGATGATTTGGTTGTGGTCCGTCGCCGGAGGACTCGCACTCGTTTACCTGATGATTCGCGTACAGACGCTACCGCGACTGACTGGTCTGTATCGCTGGTGGGCGTCGTTCTGGACTCATCGAATCCGGTTCGGATTCGAGAGTGGCATCGACCAACTGGCTGCAATCGTGATCGTCGCGGTGTCCACGGCCTTCATCGGAACGGTGGCTGCCGCGTCTTTGCGCGGAGCCGTGACCGTCCTGGGGCCGTTCGCCGTGCTGATCAGTTCTCTTCCACTGATCGTCATTCCCGAATCGGTGCGGGCCGGCCATACCGCGCGCCAGGTGTGGAGCACACTGCGTTATGCAGCGTGGCTCACATCTGCGATGGCGGCAACGATCGGATTCGCCGCTCCCTTCCTTCCAGATGCACTCGGCCGAGTCGTTCTAGGAGAGTCCTGGGCCGAGGCTCGCCATGTTCTGCCGTTTCTCGGACTCGAGTACGCGGCGATCTGTTGGATAGCGGGTGTTTACAATCTCTACCGCACTCAAGGAGCCAGCGGACGACTGCTCAAGCTGCGAATTGTCCAGAGTCTCACGGCAATCGTCATCTGCAGCGCGGCCGCGGCCCTCACGGGAACCGCGGTCGGAGTCGCGATCGGGCTGGCGGTCTCGTCCGTCCTCGTTGCGGTGTGCCTGGTGGTCGCTGCCCAACGGAAGCACTCCGGCCGTGAAGACCCCGCGAGCGTGCCGTCCACTGCTGATCGTGCCGAACCAGGCGATCTGCGCCGAACACGAACAGGCGCACTGGCCGGGACGACCACGTGAAAACAATTTCCAGCGGGCGGACAAAGCCTCACGAGTTCGCGGAATTCGACGTCGGGCGGCAGGACTCGTTGATGCCACCGCTGATTGCGATCTGGACCGCGGTGATCATGGTGATCATCGTGCCTTTCGCAGTCGTCGAGTTCACTCCGACACCGCCAGGGCGTGTATGGATGGCGGTACTTGCCGTCACCACGATTTCGGGACTGCGCTATGCGTGGATTGTGGGCGAGGGCTTTCGTCGGCTCGTCGAGATGTCGTTCTGGGTTTTCACCTATGTCTTCATGGGTCTTGCCCCACTTGCCCAGCTCCGCCTGCGAGAGATTCCTCCTACGACGCCCCGAGTGGATCCGTCCCTCAACTCGACAGCGGTGGCTATCGTCCTTCTGGGAATCGGCGGCTTCCTGGTGGGATTAGTGTTCTCCGGAGCGGTGTGGCGTCGAATCAAAGACACGCGATGGGGAAACGCCACAAGCGTGCGTGTGGATCCCGTTCGGGTTTTGATTCTTGCCGGTTGCGCCCTGGTCGCCAACGCGTACTACATCAAGAAACTTGGTGTAGGGACGCTTCTGTCGAGCCGAAGTGCCGTGGTGGAGCAGGCGAGTGCGTCGCTGGGGCAATCCACGGTCGCCAGCATCATCGGCGCCGTCGCGATGATGTCCTTGCTTGTCGCATTCATCGCGGTGGTCAAATACCGTGATCAGAATCCGGGAGCCGATCGTTTATTTCTTCTCTGCGCCATCGTGCTCGGAGCCGTGCTGTTGTTGACTTTCAATCCGATCTCGAGTGCGAGGTATCTGTTCGGTACTGCAGCACTAGCCGTGGCGGCACTTTTCGGACTCTTCGCGACCCGTGGTCGTTTCCGTGTGGTTGCCTTGCTTGCCGTGGCTGCACTTGTCCTGGTCTTTCCGCTCGCCGATGCGTTCAGGTACAGCACGTCGGCACAGTTCAAGACAAGCTCGCCTCTCGAATCGCTCACGTCTCCGGACTACGACGCATTTGCGCAGGTCAACAACACCGTCAACTTTGTGAATACGCACGGGGTTACCGATGGCAAGCAGGCACTCGGAGTTGTTCTTTTCTGGATTCCGCGGACCATCTGGCCCGGCAAAGCTACGGACACGGGCATCCTGCTCGCGGAGAGCCGCAACTACACGGTCAAGAACCTTTCTGCTCCGTTGTGGTCCGAGCTGTTCGTCAACGGTGGGTGGATCGCGCTGATTGTCGGAATGGTTGCTCTAGGCTTGATCGCAGGGATTCAGGACAGGCGAATCGAACTGTCGCTGCGCCAGTCCAGGGCGCCGACGATCCTTGCCTGCATCCTGCCCTTCTACCTGATCATTCTGCTCAGAGGATCACTGCTGCAAGCGATGTCGTACTTCCTCGTCATCATCGGTTGTGCATTCTTCGTCTCACGGCGGGAGGTGACTCGATGACTCGGACGAACCGATTCTCGTCGAGAATCTCTGCCCGTCGCCCGCTGGAACTCGTGGGCCTTGCTCTGCTGGTGGTACTGGTCGTTTGTGCGACGGCGCTGGCGGTGCGTCAGAATTCGGCTGCCGGAAACGGCCGGTCCGCCCTCACAGCAGCGACAACGGTTCCTCAGTTGCCGCCGGACACAGCGCCGGCATCGATGTGGTTCGGCGACAGCTTCACTGCGGGCATCAACGGAATCGGGCTCGGGGCATACCCGAGAATCATCTGCGTCCGGATGGGGTGGGACTGCAATGTCGATGCTCAGGGAAGCACCGGTTTCACCAACGACGGCGCACCCGAGTATCAGGGAACTACAACACGATTCGAGAATCGACTACAGGTGTCGATCGAGCGGTATCGAGCGGACATCATTTTCGTGGACGGTGGGCGAAACGATCTGCACATGAGTCCGATGGATTTGTTTCCCGTCATGACGTCGTACATCGATACCGTCCGGGATGCATGGCCGGATGCGCGTCTGGTGATCATCGTGCCGACATACGTCACACCTGTGCCGTACGACGGATACGACCAATTCGTATCAGCGCTGCGAAGTTACGGGGAATCGGTTGCCGCGACCGTGATCGATCCTGTTGCCGACGGTTGGTACGCCGACGTGGACCTCACGACACTGAAATTCGAGGACGGTGTGCACCCGAATGCAGTGGGGAACGCAGTGATTGCTCAGAAACTGGTGGAATCGCTGACCGCCTCCGGTGTGATTCGCGAGGGCGCGCCGAATGGGGGGATTCTGCGATGAACCCGTCCCGCTTCTTCGGAGTCCTTCGTGACAAGTGGGTTGTCGTCGGCATCTCGACATTGCTCGGCCTGCTGGTAGGCGTTCTGCTGACATTGCTCACGCCGACCACTTTCAAGTCCTCGACCCAGCTCTTTCTCACCACGCCAGGGTGGGGTACACCGACCACTCTGGGCAATGCCGATTCGAGCCCTTTCCAAGGTGACGAATTCTCGCAGCAACGAGCGGGTACGTACACGCGTCTGGCGGAGGGTGCCGACTTCTCGGCCCGCGTCGCAAGTCGTCTGGGCGAGAGTGGTCTGCGTGACGTCGAAAGCATTTCGGTTCGCGTTGTGCCCGACACCGTGTTGCTCGAAATCTCTGGCACCACCGACAGCGCAGACCGGGCGTTGCAACTGACGAACGCGGCTTCGGATGAGATGAACGAGACGATCCGGCGACTCGAGACGCCGAGTGGGACTTTGATCCCGACGGTTCAGCCGCTGACTGTCGTCACGGCGTCAGCACCGACGAGCCCGGCTGGTCCGCAGACGATTCCGAACGTTCTTCTGGGGTTGGTCGTCGGATCGCTGGTTGGAGTGACTGGTGTGATCTTGGCTGCTGCGAGGTCGAGAGCAGTTCAGGGTGTCGACGAATTAGCGGCCTGGACGGGTCTACCTGTGCTCGAGTCGATCCCGTACCTCGGTGACAGGGGATTGTCCGCCGAGGAAGGTGCTCAGTCGGCATCGAGAAGTTATTTTGAGAGACTGCAGTTCAACCGAGATCTCATCGGGTCAGGTACGCCCGCGTCACCCGTGCTCGTGACCGCTGCCGACGAGGGGAAGATCAGCAGGTTCGCAGCTGGCGGCATCGCCGATGCTGCTTGCGCTCTGGGGTATTCGGTGGTTCTCGTCGACTGCAACTTCCGATCCTCGCGTGCACATATCGAGTTCGGGGTCACCGACATCGTCATGTCGGACAGCGTCCTCGATGATGTTCTGATCTCGACACCGCTGCATCCGACTCTCCTCCGGAGCGGTTCGCCGACCGAAACTCCGGAGCGAGTCTTCGAGTCTGAGTCGTTCAGGCGCATGCTGCGAGATCTGAGTGCCAGGTTCGACGTAGTGGTTGTTTTCGACTCCGGCGGGACGCAGTACGCCGACTCGGGCCGACTGGCCAAGGTATGCCGTTCGATAATCCTTGTCGTTCAGTCTCATTCGACAAACATGCAGACGGTGATGACGAAGATTCACGATCTGGAAATCGCAGGAGCGAAAATCGAAGGTTCGGTCCTCTTGACGACCACGCGCCGAACGCAGCGAGGGGCAGTGTTGCCCGTGAATCGGCCAGACACAACTGACTCGGTGGCAAGTTACACGCCACGGCGCGACGGAGACACACGCACACAGCGATCTCCAAGAAAGGCGAACACATGAATGCACTCAGCACTGCCGCGCGAATTCTGAGGCGGGGGTGGGCAATACCTGTCTTCGCGGTGCTCGGCTTGATCCTCGGTGCTTTCATGGCCATCTCGAGTCCGTCGTCCTACACGTCGACAACTGTGCTGTTCATCGGCTCGCCGATCAGTGCTGACTCGGCTGGCGCCTACCAGGGCGATCTGTTTTCTCAGCAACGAGCGGCGACCTATGCCCAACTGTTTTCGAGCGACGATCTGGCGGTCAAGGTGATCGACGACCTGGGTCTTCCAATGAGCGGACATGAGTTGGCCTCGCAGGTTTCGGCGGCAGCAGTTGAGAAAACTGTGCTCTTGCAGGTCTCTGTCACGGATTCGACGGCCGAAGGATCGGCCGGTATCGCCAATGCGTATGCGAAGAATTTTGCACAATATGTGGGGCAGTTGGAGACCCCTAACGGTGGTGGCCGTCCGAATACCTCCGTCCAGGTGGTCACCGAGGCCAACGCTGAAGATGCCAGTGGGGGTTCGAATCTCGTGATGACGTCCCTGTTCGGCCTCATCGGTGGCCTGGTCGTCGGCATCGGCGTCCGGGTGCTCCTTGGGCGACTCGACCGGTCCGTTCGAAGCGCTTCCATGCTCTCGGCCGTTGCAGGTGTACCGATTTTGGCGACAGTTCCGGAATCGGCCTCGCGGGGATTTCGCGCGTTGACGTTCCCCGCCGACGGCGCGACCGCCTATGCCGAGTCGATACGCAAGCTCAGGACAGGTATCGAGTTCGCCGGCCCGAGTGCCGACGCGATCCGTTCGGTCCTCATCGCCTCGCCTCGGTACTCGGAGCCTGCGGGGTGCATCGCAGCCGATCTCGCGGTTGTCCTGTCCGAAGCGGGACGTCGAGTGCTGTTGGTGGACGGTGACTTGAGGTCGCCGAGCTTGGATTCATACCTCGGTATCAAGCCGGCAGTCGGCTTTTCCGACGTGCTGGCCGGTGCGATTCCGCTCGTGGACGTGCTCGTTCAGGTACCCGGTCGCTCATTGACTCTGCTGCCCGCCGGCTCGATACGATCCGATTCCGGTGATGCCATCGCATCGGTCTCGGCACGCGAGATGCTTTCGGAAGCCTCCGAGAAATTCGAATACACGATCGTCGTGGGTCCACCGTTGTCGCTCTATTCCGATTCGGCTGTGATCGGCTCAGTCGTCGACGGCGTGGTTCTTGTTTCAACACAGAGTATTTCGTCGGTCGACGAGGTGGAAGGCGCAGCGACCACGCTGCGCGCTGCCGGCGCGAACCTGTTGGGCGCGGTGCTGTCGGGTGTCGGACGGGGTGGCTTGGTCAAGGTCCGCAGCCGTGTGAGTGTGGTGGACGAGCCTGCGGCGAACGAGCCTCCGGTGAATGATGCATCGAATGAACCAGTCGGCGCGTGGCCTCCCGTTGAAGGAGGAGCCGGCGCGCAGGTAATACACGCAGAACCAGGTGTGGGATCGACGGGGAAGAATGAAGTGGAGAAGCATGATTCGGGGGATTCGGTCGAATCTCCGGCCGAAGATATGCGCATCGATTTCGACGAATGGGAGCCGGCGGAGACTGAGGGGCGCTACACGCGCAGTGATCTGGACAGTCCGACAGTGGCGATCCCTCGCTCGATGCTCCGCACAAAGGTCGCGCAGAAGGCGAACCTCTCGAGTGACGAGTTGCCGACCGATAAGCGGCAGGTAAGATCACTCGGTGGGAACGGCGATTCCGATTCCAGGTCGAATCACCCGCCGCAAGCTTCGGATTCTGTGCAGCAGAATTGAATTGGAATTCGATTTCCAGGTTCGGGATGTCAACGTCACCGGACATTGCGGCGTAAGGCCGTGTGTGAGAAGGGGTGGCTGATTCGGTGAACGCCGATGCTCGAAAACGGAAACGGGTGAGTATCGAAGGTTCGCGGGACAGGAAATTTCGTGCAGTTGCCATCGGCATTGCGCTGGTGTCGTCAGTGCTTCTCGTAGTGGCCGGCCTCAGGCTCTCTGATGGAGTGGACCCAAACGCGAGGGTTGACGCGGCGGTGTCATCACATCCCGCCGTCGAGCTTCCGGACAACGGACAGTCGACCGCCAAAATGGTCTTTGCGCACTACTTCCCGCCGTATCCCCTTTCGATCGACAACCTACCGTCGGGCGAAGACTATTACGCCACGCAGTATCTCAATCCGAACGGTGAACGAGGTTCATACGCCGCATTCGGAGGGTTTCTTCGAGACCGACCGCAACCACGGCCTGTTTCAGCTGACCCACAGTGGAGGCAGCGAGATCTCGAAGATGAAGTGCGGCAGGCAATCGACGCGGGAATCAGTGGGTTCTCGGTTGACATTCTGACGAAGTCGTCGAACCCGTTGTGGTCTTCGTCCGTTCCGTCCCAACTTCTCGCCGCTTCGGCTGCGGTTGATCCTGCGTTCGAAATAATGCTGATGCCGGATATGAACGGCGAACTCGGCACATTGGACCCCGCGAATCTGGCAGGCGAGTTGTCGCAGTACGCGTCATCGCCGTCGGTTTTTCGATTGACGGACAACCGGGTGGTGATTTCGCCCTTTCTTGCCGAGAAACACGACCCGGCGTGGTGGTCGCAGTTTCTCGAAATCATGAAGGCCCGCTACGGGATCGAGGTGGCCTTCGTTCCACTCTTCCTGAACTCCACCACGAATATGGATTCATTCGCGTCGATAAGCTATGGAATGTCGACGTGGGGTGGACGTAACCCTTCCTTCAATCCAGTGACGGACACCGGGATCGGCTCGCCACTGGATCAGGTGAACCGAGCGCACGCTCTCGGCAAGATATGGATGCAGTCGGTCTCGTTCCAGGATGCGCGTCCCAGCCAATCGGTTTTCGACGAAGCGCAGAACACTGGGAATCTCCGAAACACCTGGCAGATTGCGCGCGAATCGGATAGCGAATGGGTGCAACTAATTTCGTGGAACGACTACAGCGAAGGTACGGCGTTTGCACCGAGCGAGGGGCACGGTCGTGCGCTGCTCGATTTGAACGCATATTTTGTCGACTGGTTCAAGACCGGAACGGCACCGGCGATTGCACGTGATATCGCGTACGTCACCTATCGGAACCAGCTGTCGTCCGCGCAACCCGCACTACCCTCGGTATCACCGATGATTCTGCGTGCGGGGTCGTCCCCGGTTCGCGACACGATCGAGGTTTTGACCTTCTTGGTCGAAGGTGCCGAAGTGAAAGTTACGGTCGGCGGTACGACGACCACGTGCAGTGCCGATACAGGGATGGACATCTGCACGGTTCCATCGGCGGTCGGCGCCGTCTCGGTCAGCGTGGTTCGAAACGGGGCGGAAGTGGCTTCGGCGAAGGCACATTCAGACGTCGTGTCCACTCCTGCGGTTCAGAAC
>NZ_JASHKY010000034.1:0-47518 GCF_030056935.1 Rhodococcus sp. IEGM 1302
ATTCACACGCATTGATTCTCTGATAGCGAGTGGCTCACCAAATGGGGTCCTACCAGTCGCGCATAGTCACTCCGGATTGCGATTGAGACGGAGGGACGGTTGCACGGGCACTGAACTCGATGCCGTTAGGGTGAGGGGGCTGGCTTCGCAGTCGTCTCAATTGAGCGTCAGCCGATCTCACCGAGATTCTAGTTCCGACTCGTTTTCTCGTCCGAGGCAACGGCGGTGGTCTTGAGGGGGTGCACCGTTTCTCCACGGGTGACCTTGATGATCAACTTCAGTACGTCGCGCGAAGTTACCTGCGTCCCCCAGGGTCCCGCGGTCGGTCGCACAACGCTGGCGCTGGGAATCGACGGCGTCGGTGGTGAAGGCCGGGTACCGCCGGGAGACTCTTCGCACGAAGCGCGCAGATGTAGGGGTGGTCGCTATCAGGCCACCACTGGTGGCGAACGAAGGCTAGTCGCCAGCGCCCTCGTCATCAGTGGGGTACAGCACGGAGCCGATAAGCCCCTCGACGGAGATCGCTTCAGGATTGGGGGCAGGTTCGCCCTCGGCGTAGTTGAACCTCTCTGCGGCCTTGAATGCGAGTCGGACGGCTTGAATCACCAGCACCCGCCGAAGACCGGCGGATACCTCGCCGCGCTCGTGAGCAACAGCGGCGAGGCGTGCAAGCGTCTCAGCCCGGCGAGCGATACGTACGTCTGGATGGTCCCGTTCGGCGCGAGTCTGCTTTGACACAAGGGCGAACCTGTGCGACTCGGGTAGTTCGATCGGGTTGGACACGGGAGGGATCTTCTCATTGAGGATCGCGCCGAACTTGCTGTTCTCAATGGCCTTCAGATAGGCCGAGTACTCGTGGGCGTCCAGCACCGTCTGCGCGGCTTTGTAGGCATCAAGGTCCTCACCCTTCTTGGGAGTGCCCTCTAGTGCCCAGATCGGCCAGACTTCGAGTTCTGCGACCTCGAACACGTCTAGGATTCGCATCGCAACCGCATCGGTGCGCTGATTGGTCAGGTGCCGGTTGAGCCGCGTCGCGAGACTTTCCTTGGTTTGCCCGACATAGATGGGCTCTCCGTCGTAGTCGTAAAAGGCATAGACGCCCCATTTCGCGGATGCGATTTGACGGTTCGCACTGTCGGTTGCTTTCTTGGCCTCGTCAAAGAGGCTGCGGAACTCGCGGACGAGGTCGGCGGGAAGGTCCTTCTTCTTCGGTTTTACTTCCTTGGCCGCGCCGGTGGTGCGCGGTTTACTCGTGCTCGCCATCACTGGGCCTTCGACTCTCGGTCTGATTGAGCGGTCAGCTCTCCCCTCACAAGCGGTTTGAGATAATGCTCTGCGAGCCACCCGACCGCAGGCACCGCCACCGCGTCACCGAACGCAAACTGAACTTGACTGTCGCGAAAGCCGTCGATCTTGTATTCAGCGGCTCCCATGAGCGAGGCGTACTCCGCACCGGTCATCCACCGAATGCTGAGCTTTCCGTAACCCATTCGGACGACAGCCTGTTTGGAAGAGCCGCCGCGTGGTGTCCGCAGGCAGCCAGAGACGGCGTCGGGGCGCATTTCCCAGACCGGAATGCCACCACGAGTGCGCCGGTATGCAGTGCGCCACTGGTAGCGCCGGCTTTGCTTTCGCAGCTGCTCCAATCGGCTCCTCTGCACTTCCGACATCGAACCGAGGAAAGCGGCCACGCGGTCCTCGTCCCACCATCGCGGGTCGTCGTTATCCAAGCGTTCGAGGGTATCGCCAAGTCCGTCCGTGACGTGTGCAGGAGGCGTTGGTAGGGGTGCGCGGTGCATGAGGAGGGTGGGATCGCCGAAGAACGCCTCGGTCCAACCTGGGCGCAGAGGGTGCTCTACCTCAGCTGTCTCAATTGGCTCGAGGGAGCCGACCAGAAACATCCTGGGGCGTGACTGCGGCACGAACCGGCGGGCATCGATGGCGAGGATGTCCACCGAATATCCGAGTTCATTGAACTCCTTGATCGCCGCGGTCAGATCGTCTCCTCCGTGCGAGGTGGACAGACCGATGACGTTCTCCAGCACGAGGGCCTTGGGTCGGTCGTCCTCCGCTATCGCCCGCAAGATGCCCGTGAAGGCGTAGAACGCCGAAGATTCAGTGCCGGCGAGCCCGGTGCGGTTGCCCGCCAGAGAAAGATCGGTGCACGGGGATGACGCCCAGGCAAGGTCCACACGGGGTAGCTTTGCGGCATCGACGTCGTTGACATCTCCGACGACCATCACATCGTCGCCGAACTGCGCGCGGTACATCTCCGCCTTGTCAGGGGAGATGTCGTTGGCCCAAGCTGTCTCAAACCCGGCGGCGTCGAGGCCCATCCGTGCAAGGCCGACGCCTGCAAAGAACTCTAGGACCTGAGGGCGCGACCGGAGCTGAATCACAGACATGTGATTACATTAGACCGCCGCGCGACGCGCGCGCACCCGCATCCGCTCACACGTGGTATCAACCAGCCGCCAACCTACGGATAGCATCATTGCGTGGCTCTCACTGACCCCGCGGACCCCCGGCACGGGACGATGAACGGTTACAACAACCACCTGTGCAGGTGCGATCGGTGCCGCGAAGCCAATCGCACGAAGCATCAGGAGTACCTCGCGGGGTGCCGCGCAGCTGGCCGAGTCCTAGGGAAGCACGGATCGGCGCTTGCTTACGACACGGGGTGTCGATGTGACCTGTGTAGAGGATCACACAACAGGAGGTCGCGGGACTACAAACGACGCAGGCGTGCAGTCGGATGACTGGGGAGATCGAGAGCTGGGCTTCAACGCCAGCGATCCGCAAATCGATGAGGTCGAACCGGCGGCGCGACACTGCCCCTGAGACTGCCGTCAGGAAGTTGCTTCACGCGCGAGGGCTCCGGTACCGCGTGGACTATGCACCGGACCGTAGTCATCTGCGCAATCGCGCGGACATCGTGTTCACGCGCGCCAAAGTGGCGGTGTTCATAGATGGGTGTTACTGGCACGGCTGCGCGGCGCATCACAGAGCGCCCGTGGCGAACAGCAACTACTGGTCCTCCAAGGTCAATGGAAACCGTGAGCGCGATCTGCGCGTGAACAGGATGCTGCGTGAGGGTGGCTGGACGGTGCTGAGATTCTGGGAGCACTAGCCTGTAGCCGAGGTTGTCGACGAGATCGCCAGGGTGGTCCTCTCGCAAGCCGGGTGATTCGGCGTGTTTCTGGGACGGGGAGTGGCTGGCGGCCCGCTGACGTATTCCGAGGGAGCGAGACAAGTTGCCTACCGCTCGTCCGTCGATCTCCGTCTTACTGGGAGGTTCGATGAAATTGGTCAAGTTGCTGCCCGCTCGCATGACGTCCTCATCAGGTGCTCCCGTGCTTCGTCCCATCGCTCTTCCAGATCAGCTCGTACTCGCGAGCCGTAACGAGGGGAACCCCGGGAAGGTCCTGGAAGGCTGACAGTCGGTCCATCGCATCAGCGTCGTCCTTGCAGTCCGTCTCGCGTGGCACGAGCTCGCCCTGCCAAGGCTCGGTGTTCGAGATCGTCTGAAGGAGCAGTTTCGTCAACTGCCACAGCGCGAAATCGGCGAGATAGAGTCGGTGGTGGACGTCTTCAACCGAGATCGATCCACCCGGGTCTCCCCAAGCACGCCGGAGTCCCTCGCCAGCCGAGAAATGGACAGCTCGACTACTCGCTGCGTACAGGTAGTCGTAGAGCTTGCGTTGTCCAACTTGCTCAGAAATCCACTGTGTCGATGGGACCGGTGTGCGCGGCGGCCATCCTAAGGACTGACCAACTGCCTTCAGGGACTTCCGTTGCGCGGGGACCGCGTGTGCGAGAAATTCAGAGAAGCCGCGCGGAAACCCAATTTCGGTCATCGCCTCGACACCTAGGAAATCCTGCGTAGCTTGAGCCGAGCGCATCGTGTCATTGTTCCCAAGCGCCAGATAAACATCATGTGCGTCCGACTCGTCAAGCGTTGCTAGATATTGAAGCCACAACAGTTCTTCGCACGCGGGGCGCACAAAGCCGACGGCGAGATGGCCGAGATCGATGTCGCATAACTTCACTGCTGCTCGCAATGACTCAAATTGACGCGTCAGTGCGAACCGGGCACCGATGAGACACATGTTCTTCTCGACGTCCGACCACTGGATCGGCTGCCGACTCAGCATCAGCTCGAGTACGGGAAGTAGCTCCCCGACGACCTTCCTGTAACGAGTGTCTGATTGTTTGTGTGCGCACGTCGCTGCAACGGGCATGTCGTCGGGCATGTCGTTCAATATCCTTTCTATGCGGGAATTCGTCGGCCCGTCCTCATAGGACCACCTTGAGGGCTGGTCTCCTAAACTATCCAGTTCGAGGACCCCTTCGGTGAAAAAGTCCTCGAATCAATGGTGCCGCTGGACCCTAGTGGGCGGACGGACCGTGGTCAGGATGTCGGCGAGCGAAAGAGTCAGTTTCCAAGCCCGAGCGAACCGAGTGAACCGGTGGCGGGCGATTCGGGGGTCGTCGGCGTCGTCGCGGTGATGGTGACTGTGAATGTTCCGATCCCGGTGCTGGTGTTCGAGGTGCTCCCGAGGCTGCAGGTGACGGTGTGGGTACCGACGGAGAACAGCGTTCCCGATTTTGGCGAGCAGTCACCGAAGGTGAGTGCGGCAGGGACTGTGGGGGTGACCCAGGTGACGGAGGCTCCTGCCGGTGATGTCGCGGCGATCGTGATGTTGCCGGGGACGGCGATCGTGCTGGTCAGGTTCGCACCATTCAGGTTCGCGTTGTAAAGGTCCACGTAGGTCAAACTCGCGCCAGTGAGGTTCGCATCGGTGAGATTAGCGCTGTACAGGTTCGCGCTCGTCAGATCCGCGTTGGTCAGGTTCGCGTCGGTTAGATTCGTGGCGTACATACTCGTGTGGTTCAGATTCATGCCCGACAGGTTTGCGCCGGTGAGGTTCACACTGCGCAGAGCCGCGCCTCGCAGGGTCGTGCCGGTCAGGGTTGTTTTGGTCAGGTCCACGCCGTCCAAGTTCGCAGTGGTCAGGTATGCGCCGGCCAGATTTGTGCGGGTGAGATTTGTGCCGGTCATGCGTGCTGCGAACAGGTTTGCGTCGGTGAGGTTCGCGTCGGTCAGGTTTGCGTCGGTCAGGTTCGCACTGGACAGAGTCGCTCGCATCAGGTTCGTGCCGTCCAGCTTCGCGCCGGTCAGGTTCGCGTTGGACAGGTTGACGCCAGTCAAGGTCGTGCCGGTGAGGTTCGCACCGGTCAAGGTCGCACCGGACAGGTTCACCCCGGTCAATGTCGTGCCACTCAGGTCCGCGCCGTATAGGTTCGCGTTGGACAGGTTCGCGCCGATCAAGGACGCGCCATACAGCTTCGCCCCGTCGAGGTTCACTCCGTCCAGGTTCGCGTTGGTCAAGTTGGCGTTGGTCAGGTTCGCGTTTGTCAGGTTCGCGTTTGTCAGGTTCGCATTTGTCAGGTTCGCGTCGGTCAGGTCCGCACTGTATAGATACCCGTCGATGAGGCCGGCGTTTGTCAGGTTCGCGCCGGTCAGGTCTGCACCGGTCAGGTTCACTCCGTCCAGGTTCGCGCCGTCCAGGTTCGCGCCGGCGCATTTGGAAACTAGCCGCGGCTCGGACCAGATGGACGGGTTCGGTTCATATTGCGCACACGCGGCGGCTAGTACCTCGGCAGGAGTGGCGGCGGCGCTGCCAGTGCCAGCGGTCAGAATCGTGAACATAGCTAGAACCGCAATGCTGAACGAGCCGACGGCGCGGTTCAGGTTAGTTCGGTCCGCTGCGCGACGATAATGGGGTGTGGTCACGGTGTAGTGCCTTTCCGGCGGGATCTCAGGGATGCGGAGTGGTCGTGGAGAGGGACCACGAAGGATAGAACATAACGGACATCCGCCTTGATGAGTGAACTTCAGCGAAGATTGGTTCCGCCATAACGTGTCTCGAAAACGATGGATTGATGAGACGGCCGCCCACACGCTGGACGCGACACAACTCGTCCCGTAGTCCCAGGGTTTTCTAGTCTCAAAAACCTGTCGCATAACTGGTAGTCTCAAAACCTCCGACACAACGGGATTATGAGACAGGTCAAGACATGGCGATCATCGGATATGCACGAGTCAGTACGGTCGACCAGGACCCACAGTTGCAACTTGATGCGCTGGCCGATGCAGGAGCGGTGCGAGTGTTTACGGACCGAGGGATTAGTGGGTCGAAGGCTGACCGCCCTCAGCTCGACGCGTGCCTCGATCATCTGCGCGCGGGCGACACGCTCACAGTGTGGAAGCTGGATCGATTGGGTCGGGACACCCGCCACGTCCTCGACGTAATTTCCGAACTCACGGGTCGGGACATCTCCTTTACGAGCGTGACGGAGGGGCTTCATACCGACGGCCCTATGGGCAGAGCGATGCTAACGATCATGGCAGCCTTCGCGCAGCTGGAACGCGACATCATGCTCGAGCGAACGCGTGCAGGACTTGCCGCGGCTGCGAAGAAAGGGAGAACCGGTGGAAGGCCCAGCAAGGTGGGTGCTGCCGACGTAGTGCGGGCGCGAGACCTTCTAGACAAAGGACTGACTGCCGGCGAGATCGCGAAGATGCTCGGAGTGAGCCGTGCCACCGTCTATCGCCAGCTCCGAGCCGCTGCGGACGAAGGCTCAGTATCAGCGAACGAGCCCCGCACTGCCGCCGCGAGTGCATAGCCAGTAGGCCAAAACATCGAGTACGACGACTTTGGCTTGTCCTGACGTTAGCTGCGGATACTTCTCGGCAAGCGCTGCTTCAGCACCGGTCTGTGTGAAGCCATCGTGCTGGTATTGGCACACCTGGTATCCAGCCTCGATGTATTCAGATGTGCCTGAAAGGCCAGTCGCTTTCGCCGCTAGCGAGCGGACGAAGTCAAGATCGGCCGTAGTCATGTCTTCGGGGCCCGCAACGACGTTGAGTTCAGACGGCCCCCCTGTCGGAGTAACTGACTCCGGAGCTTTCGGGTCGGTTGAGGTTCCGCATCCTGCAATGGCGGCGACAGAGAGAATTGCGATGAGTGAGCGAGATGAAGTGGTCATATCAGACTCGTTTCCCTTGAATGAAGATCGCAGAGGTGGGAATGGTGGTGTGTGGCGAGGTCGGAAACTTGCATTGCCGCGCGAACATCACTTTGGGGCCAAGGCGCGGTACGTCTGAAAACAGCCGTCCGCAAAGTCGTCGACATTCAGATCTGCTACGGGGATGTAACCTCCGACCCAATACCGGCCGACAGTTGTAATCTCAGCGGCGGTCTTGCACCGACCGCGAATCTCTCGATCGGACGCACTCACTGAAGTCAGCGATGCGTAAATTCGGCCCTGGATTTCGCCATTCTCCCGGCCCGCCTGGTACGAGGCCTCGTCGCGTGCGGAGTTGATCAGGGTGCTAGCGATACCAAGTCCGAGAGCCACGGCTACAACGGCGACCGACACTAGGATCGAGGCTCGCCGATGGCGAAGGCGACCTACGTCTGGGCCTCGCGGATCCTGTCGAGCTCTGGCTCGCGACTTGACGTATAGGAAGAACGCGGAAGCGGCGACTAGGGGCGGGAAGAGGCCGAGCCTGATAAAGGTGCCCGTGGTGCCCGCATCTGATGCGATCTGCCCTATCGCTGAGAACACTGCCGCAAGGAACAACGTCATCAAGGCGGTCGCTCCGATTATGGCGACCAGAGCCGGCCGTTTGTGACTTGGTGCTCGTTCTACTGGCGCTCGATCCGTTCGTGGGCTACTCGTCGAGGCGTCAAACGGTGCAGTGTGCTGCGACGAGGCAGGTTCGGTCCGATATCCCAGCGCCCTGGCTTCACCGCCGGAGTAAGACCCGGATTCCGCCCTGAAAGACGTTCCCGCATCTGGCATGGGTCCGCCGGGCACGGTCCACAGATGCTGGAAGTTGGTCGAGGGGTCAAGCGTTTGGTGGTGCGCTTCCGCTTCCCTCGAATCGGAACTCCTGGGCCTCGGCTGATCACGATGGACGTTCATGGTTTCGCCTTTTGCTTCGAGGATTGGGCGGGCGGACCGTTCTTTTCATCCAAAATGCTACTTATAAGTCTGTGGACTGATGGAATCGGCCCCGTCACGGTTAGTAGCGATGGACGGTCACCTGCAGCGCGCCCTAGGGAATAACCTCCGCAGATGGCGAAAAGAGCGGCAGCTGAGCCAAGAAGAGATGGCCGAAGTGCTAGCGGTTCATCGGACGTACATGGGTGGGGTTGAGCGCGGTGAGCGGAATCTGACCCTACGATCGGTCGAGCAAATAGCTGAGACTCTGGGGCTGGATCCTTTGGACTTGCTGCGAGATCAACCCTCGCCCGAGTAGCCGGATTGACGCGCTCACGCTGATGGCGGCTTCCGTCGCGTTAGGTCCAACAGGGTCTAGCGGTACGTGCAATTCGATCGATCGCAGGCCTACCAACCCTCGATCGAACGAATCGCGTTTTCACCACGCTGAGCAGTGGCGTTGTGTTCATCGCTGTACCCAAGCCAGTTCACAACGCTGAACATGCTCGTGCAAATTGGCCGTTGCGGTTGATTGATTTCGCCGCAATCGTTGACGGCATGATGCGGTGAGTAACAATGTTGCACGTTTTCCGTCTCGGTAATGAATAGGTCGCCCCGCCCGCTTTCCATTCAGCTCCCGAGGATGACCGTATGGCGGCAATTTCAGTGCCTCACCTAGGGGCTTGCCGAACAGACGACAAGTTTATTTGCTAGTGACCGCACCCGTCGCTGTATTGCGCTTCAAGGCATCGCCCTACGTTCTGGTCTGGCGCGATACGAAGCAGCGCAGCGCCGATCTTCTCGATCGTGACCGAAGGCAAGCGAGGTTGGTGGTTTCAGACCTTCACACGTACCCAGCAGCGACTTTTTCGTGGGTTGCAGAAACTAGATTTCGCCGCGGGCTGATCGTAGATGTGCCGGTCGAGACTAAACGTACCCAAGGATCTGATACTTGGGTTGACGTCTTCGTAGGGCAGGAGTCAGTAAATCTTGCACGCACACCGCCCGCGAGTCACGGGCAAAGAACCTCTTTGCACGAACTTTGGATCCAGTCGAAGTGACACCGACCTTCACTGACAGTCGCGGATTGAGGTGGAAGCGCACGCATAGAGCGCAATCCGTTCGTCTCAGTGATTGATCGACGAACCCATTTCGCAGCCGCACCGGGTTCTTCGCTGGTCAACGGCACACCACACCATTTGTCGTGTAGGCCGCATGCAATCGCTCGAGGTTACACATTCGCCGACCTGGCGGCCCGCCTGCTCACTGATCCGATCCACATCAATTTCTTGGCAACTCGCTAGATCGGCGTGAGTACCGCATCGCCAGACCTTGGGGCAGTAATTTAGTCCGGCGGAGCGGGGTTAGGAATTAGGTTGGTCGAATTGTGTTAGGTAACGCTTGTACCAAACGTGTACCAAATCTGTACTAATGCACATATGGCGCATAAAGAACCCCCCGAACCGTATGGATCGGGGGGCTATTCATTGGTAATGTCCAAGGCGACGAAACCGGGACTTACGCATGAAACTAACGAGGTTGATGGTATTGAAATCCGAACTGGTTCGCAAGCCCATGACCTTTCAATTTGACCATTTGCGAGCGGGGACCACGTCCAGACTTGTCCTCGGCTGGAGCGATCAACAGGTCTCCAGGATAGCGCGCGTCCTCACCCCGTATGGGACTGGCGTGAATATCCTGGCTCTTGCGTCTGTCGCAAGGTCGCTTGTTCTCGAAGAAAAGCTCACGGGGCGTGGCGTGCACTACTCCCGACGTAAGGCGGCCTACGCATCTCTACCTCACAGATACCGTGTGGACGGACGGGATTCCTATTGGCACATCACCCGGTCTATGGATGCCCTGGTGCGTTCGGGGCTGGCGCGGCACGCTCTGGGGTTCCGGTGCCACGTCACGGGTGTGGGGGAGCAGAGCGTCGCCGAGGCGACCGGTGACCTCGTCAACCTGATTGGGCACTTGGTGGATGTGGGAGAGCCTCGGGAGCTTCTGACGGGCGAGGAGTTGGTGGTGCTCAGAGACGTCAGCCGGCACGCGATCGACTACAAGGACACGGCCGAGACCGTCCGAATCCGCTTCGAGCTTGAGCGCATTAATCAGGCCACAAAACAGCTCGATGTACGTCACCTCGGCAAAAGTACGACTATGCCGTCGCTACGTCGAATCTTCAATTGCAGTTTCGACCGTGGTGGTCGCTTGTACTACAGGGGGTCCTCCGTCCAGGGCATGTCCAAGCGAGCGAGGCTGGATCTCGAGATCGACGGTTCGGTGGTAGTTGAAATCGACTACAGCTCCCTGCATCTGGCGCTGGCCTATTCAGAGTGTGGAGCCAGGCTGCCTTCGGGTGACCTCTATGAGATTGCGGGCTATGACAGGCGCGCGGTCAAAGTTGGCTCACTGATTGCACTGAATGCGAAGGATTCTGAGTCGGCCCGGTGGGCAATCGCAAAGGCCTTGCAGGAAGATGCCGATCTGCGGCCCCGTTCCGACAGAGCGAACCTGTCGTCTCGGGAAGGTGCCTACTTACCGTTCGCAGAAGGTTTACTTTGTGCAATTAAGAGCAAGCACTACGCGATCCGGCACCTCTTCCATTCCGACGCGGGTGCGCGGTTTCAGAAGCTCGACTCGAACATTGCGGTAGAAGTCGCCTTGGACGTACTCGATCGGACTGGTCGAGTTCCACTGATGTTGCACGATTCGTTCTTGGTTCCGGAGAAAGACGCGGACGTACTTCAGAAATCGATGCTCGATGCCGCGTCGCAGCGAGGGCTCGAAGTGCGAATCCAGATCCATCGAGCAGTGCAGACCACCATCGAGGACTTGCTCGAATCTGAACACCCGCTGGTGCCCAAAGCGCAGGGTCCCTCGGATCCAGAGCGGGAGCTGACAAGAATCCCGAGTGACAGCTACAGGGAAATCACGTCGGGGTGGGACCCGCCACCCGCACCTATATCCGTAGGAGGAACACAACAGCTGAGCTGGACGGATTCAGTGTCTTCGCCCGATGGAGAGGCTGTTCCTGACGGTATGAGGATCCGCCTGACCGAGGATTGGGGATCGAAAGGCGGGCTATGCCCGCCGTACTTTCCCGGGCAGACGAACGAGGCCCGGTCAAGAAGCCCGGTGTGAGCCTGAACCACGACGCCGAAGGGCGCTATGAGCGACTGGGAGTGTCACGAGTCGGTCCCAAGGTTCTTGGAGGCATGGCGTGAATACGTTGTGCAGCCTTGGCGCAGTCAAACATTCAAATTTCCACCTTCCCGGCGTTGATCGCGACGATCACCGACATCGTCGGATGTACTCGGAGCCACCGGAGAACGCGTTCGTGCTGTGCGTGGACGAGAAATCGCAAATCCAAGCGTTGGATCGGGCCGCGCCCACATTGCCGATGCGGATCGGTATCTCCGAGAAGCAAAACCCACAACTGCGTCCGCTACGGCACGACCACATTGTTCGCGGCGTTGGAGATGGTGACCAGGATTTGCCTATCCAATCAGATAGTCGGCCTGCTCAATCGTTCTCTAGTGCTCGGAGCTACTCTCAGGGCGCTCGGTAGTGCGAGCTCTGGCAACTGCGCTCGGTAGTGCGGGCTCTGGCAACTGTGCAGAGACTCTGGTCTGAATCCAGTGCGCGATCGGCTTCACCCCCTAACTGAGGTGAGGACGCTGAGACGGAAATCTGGATAGGGAAAGGGCGGTCTGAGAGCCTCTCTGGGAGGCTAGCCGTGACGCCCTTGTCGAACGATGTCGGTTCGAGGTTCAGCGCTGGGATCGCGGGGGTTGATCACGACTGGAAGAGGCGAGATCCTTAGGTGTCTCGTCCCGCGGTGCGAGGAAGGCAGCGTTAAGTCATCTCGAAGGTAGTCGTGCACTCGTTTGTCGAGATGCAATATGAGTTCGCTGGGGCTGCGTGGAAATTCATGGCTCTGCATGGGCCAAGGCGAGTGTCGGGACAGGGTGTGTCCACGTCGATCCTTGGTGAAGGCGAGAACTTAAGTGGACGGGTAGTTTTCGCGCCTTGGAATTGGCGGTTCACTTTGCGACTTGAGCGCAACCGCAAGGGTCATGCCTAGCGCCGAAGTTTCAAAAGCAACCAAGGTCATGATGCCTGCCATTGCAGCCTTAGCACCAAACCCATTCGAGAACAGGCCGCAGATGACAGCCCCGAACGCGGACGCCATTAGAAGTGCCATCGCGCCGAGAAGTGTCATATTGAGTTTTTGCCCGTGTTGGGTGCGGATGCGATCGATCGAGGGGCCCGAGGCCCCTGCCACGAAAAACACTCCGGCTCCGAGAAACCCCGCGACAACGCCAATTACCGTCGCGACGGTCAAAAATGCCGAGCTGATCTGACCCTGCTGTTCAATCGTGATGTGCCCCCTTGCCAAGAAATAGAGGGCCACACCCACCCCCGCAACGAGGAGCCGAGCACCTATGTAGTTGGCGAAGGCTCGGATGGTTGGGCTTGCTCGTTTGCTCGTCATGTGTGTTCACCTCGCCTCTGATTAGAACATATGTTCTATTGAAGGCCAATGGCGTTCTGGAGTGACTCCTCCATGGCCAGGTATGACGATCGGATCTGAGAAAATACAACTTGTTCGGACAGCGATCGGACACCATCGTCCCCGCCGAATGTAACCTCGAACTTCTTCGTGAGCTTGTGCTCGAGTAGGTCAATTACCTCGACGAGTCCTCCATCGGCGGGGCGGGCGTTGACGACGGCTCGTTCAAACGGAACGCCTTGCTCATGAAGTGCTGCTGCCTCTCTGGCCATGTCTAGCATTCGTTCCCGGTTTCGCTGCGCTGGGCGTCCCCGGCCAGCAGTGATGTGGACTTCGATTCGTAGACCGTCTTCATAGTCAAAGAATCGGTCGAAAATGCCACCAAGTAGACCCGGACGGTCAGGAATCGTGTTCGGCTTCACAGCGAAGGTCGATGTTGTTACTTCTCCCATGTCGCGAAGGGCGAGGTAACGATCTTCATCGACGATTGGAAGCGCGAACCAAGTCGCGTTCGGACCGTGACCTCTCGGACGTGCCGTTTTGTTTAGCCATCGGGCGAGTGCGGCGTGGGTCGGTGCCGAATTCGTCGATCGGACCAGTCCGATGATGTTGTTGGCAAAGAACCGAACAAATGTCTCCTCTACAGGCTCCCATTCGTTGCCGCGTGTTTCCATCTCGGCGCGTTCGGGTCGAGTGGTGTTTCGCTGTCGGGGAGTTGTGGCGCGGTCGACTGCCAGCGAAAGTGCTTTCTCGCTGCCAAGATCAACCACGATGCCTTCGAGTTCTGTGCCGTTGTAGTCGCATTTGTGCGCGCTGGGCGCGAGTCGATCCAGTTCGTCCTGCCAACGGTGACCGGGGATCTTCCTCTGGTCAGGTGACAAGACCAATTCGTAGAAATGGACGATACACACCTTTGTACGTGCGTTTGTCATGCGAGCTACCTCGTGATTTCAGCCGGTGATGGACAGGGACTGTCCACTTTCGGGTTGGAAGTGAGTGTTCGAAAATGCTGTCGCGAGCCGACCGTCATGGTTGGTCAGATTCACCAACCGCGCGCTCGCCATTCGCTCAAGTGAGGTCGCTCCATTCCGAGTGTGGTGTCCTTGCCATGGCCCGGGTAAACCACCGTGCGATCGCCGTACACGTCGAAAATCTTGGTTGCCACGTCGTGGAAGAGCGATTCGAACTCCTCGGGCTTTGTTGTCCGTCCAAGACCGCCGGGGAAGAGTGAGTCGCCGGTGAAGAGGTGAACCTGTCCGCTCGGTTCGGTGAGAGCCAGCGCGATGGAGCCGGGCGTGTGGCCGGACAGGTGAATGACATCGAGGCTCAAGTTGCCAACGGTCACCTTGTCGCCGTCTTCGAGGAGCACGTCCGGGGTGACGGGAAGGACCTCTGCGTCGAGGGGGTGAGCGGCGGTCGGCACCTTGGTGGCAGCGTGGACGTCCTGCAAAGCCAACCAGTGATCGCCGTGTTGATGGGTGGTGACGATGGAATCGAAAACAGGTGCTTCCTGTGCGATAAGCGCGATGATCTTCTCGGCTTCGTTGGCCGCATCGATCAGGAGAGATTTCCCGGTCGTGGAACAGACGACGAGGTAAGTGTTGTTGTCCATGGGGCCGACCGACATCTTCGTGATGACGGCGCCTTCGACTGTGCGCCGCTGAGGGGCAGAATCGGGGGAGACCTGACCGGTGTAGGAGTCGTCGATCACGATGGGCTGATTCGTCATGAAACGCAGGCTACCTTCGAATAGGGGCAGGTAGAGCGATGGGCTCGCCTGGTGAGAAAAACGTGTCGGTGGCTCGGCCTACGATGACGATCGCTCGAGGACTCGCGTTTGCGAGGCCACTCGAGACTTCTCCGGGGGGACGGCCCCGGACGATTGACAATGAAGGGAATTGGTGTGGCGGATCGCCTGATCGTGCGGGGTGCGCGTGAGCACAATCTGCGAGGAGTCGATCTCGACCTCCCGCGAGACAGCCTGATCGTCTTCACCGGGTTGTCCGGCTCCGGCAAGTCCAGCCTCGCGTTCGACACGATCTTCGCCGAAGGTCAGCGCCGCTACGTCGAGTCGCTCTCGGCATACGCGCGTCAGTTCCTCGGTCAGATGGACAAGCCGGATGTGGACTTCATCGAGGGATTGTCTCCTGCGGTGTCGATCGACCAGAAGTCGACCAACCGCAACCCCCGTTCGACGGTGGGCACCATTACCGAGGTCTACGACTACCTCCGACTTCTCTATGCCCGCGCAGGTTCGGCGCACTGCCCGGTGTGTGGTGAGAAGATCGCACGTCAGACGCCCCAGCAGATCGTCGACCAGGTGCTCGAGATGGAGGAGGGCATCAAGTTCCAGGTCCTCGCACCAGTGGTCCGTACTCGTAAGGGCGAGTTCGTCGATCTCTTCGATCAGCTCAACACCCAGGGCTACTCGCGAGTGCGCGTCGACGGTGTCGTCCATTCGCTGGCCGATCCGCCGAAGCTCAAGAAGCAGGAAAAGCACGACATCGAAGTAGTGGTCGACCGATTGCAGGTCAAGGCGAGTTCGAAGCAGCGCCTGACCGACTCGGTCGAGACCGCACTTCGCTTGGCTGAAGGCATCGTGGTCCTCGACTTCGTCGACCGTGAAGAAACTGCACCTGATCGTGAGCGTCGTTTCTCCGAGAAGTTGGCCTGCCCGAATGGCCACGCACTCGCGATCGACGATCTCGAACCGCGCTCGTTCTCCTTCAACTCGCCCTACGGCGCCTGCCCGGAATGCACCGGCCTCGGTATCCGCAAGGAGGTCGACCCGGATCTGGTGGTTCCCGATCCCGACCTGAGTCTCGAAGACGGAGCAATCGCGCCGTGGTCGATGGGCCAGAGTTCGGAGTACTTCGGACGTTTGCTGTCCGGCCTCGGCGACATTCTCGGATTCGACATGAAGACGCCGTGGAACAAGTTGCCGGCGAAGGCCCGTAAAGCAATCCTCGAAGGCAGCGAGGAGCAGGTTCACGTCCGGTACAAGAACCGGTACGGCCGTACCCGTTCTTACTACGCGGAGTTCGAAGGTGTGATGCCGTTCCTGCATCGCCGGCTCGAGCAGACCGAATCGGATCAGATGAAGGAACGGTACGACGGGTACATGCGCGACACCCCGTGCCCGGCGTGTGGTGGTGCTCGCCTGCGCCCGGAAATCCTGTCGGTAACTATCGCGGCTGGGGACTTCGGCAGTAAGTCCATCGCCGAGGTCTGTGAACTGTCGATCTCCGATTGCGCGGACTTCTTGAACAGCCTCACTCTCGGCTCGCGCGAAGAGGCGATTGCGGGTCAGGTCCTCAAGGAAGTTCAGGCACGACTCGGGTTCCTGCTCGACGTCGGCTTGGAATACCTTTCCCTCTCGCGTGCCGCTGGCACGTTGTCCGGTGGCGAGGCCCAGCGAATCCGCTTGGCAACGCAGATCGGTTCCGGACTCGTCGGCGTGCTGTATGTACTCGACGAGCCGTCCATCGGCCTGCATCAGCGTGACAATCGACGACTGATCGAAACCCTGACGCGCTTGCGCGACCTCGGCAACACGCTGATCGTCGTCGAGCACGACGAAGACACGATCCGCACGTCCGACTGGGTAGTCGACATCGGACCGTACGCCGGCGAGCACGGCGGCAAGGTCGTCCACAGCGGGCCATACGAAGAACTGCTGACGTGTGAAGAATCTCTGACCGGCGCCTACCTGTCAGGTCGTAGCTTCATCGAGGTTCCGGCCATTCGTCGACCGGTGGACCGCAAACGCCAGGTCACGGTCGTCGGAGCTCGCGAGCACAATCTCGACGGCATCGACGTGAGTTTCCCGCTGGGTGTTCTCACCGCTGTCACCGGTGTCTCCGGTTCGGGCAAGTCGACGTTGGTCAACGACATTCTCGCGACCGTCATGGCGAACAAGCTCAACGGTGCACGCCAGGTACCTGGGCGTCACACACGAATCAACGGTCTCGATCAGCTGGACAAGCTCGTGCAGGTCGATCAGTCTCCGATCGGCCGGACTCCACGATCGAACGCGGCGACGTACACCGGCGTGTTCGACAAGATCCGAACCCTGTTCGCGGCCACCACGGAAGCGAAAGTCCGCGGTTACCAGCCCGGCCGATTCTCGTTCAACGTCAAGGGCGGACGCTGCGAGGCGTGCTCCGGCGACGGAACGCTGAAGATCGAGATGAACTTCCTGCCGGATGTGTACGTGCCCTGCGAGGTGTGCCACGGCGCCCGGTACAACCGCGAAACGCTCGAGGTCCACTACAAGGGCAAGTCGATCGCCGAGGTACTCGACATGCCTATCGAGGAAGCAGCCGAGTTCTTCCAGCCGGTCACCTCAATTCACCGGTACCTCAAGACGCTGGTCGACGTCGGCCTGGGCTATGTCCGACTGGGTCAGCCGGCTCCGACTCTGTCCGGTGGTGAAGCGCAGCGCGTCAAGCTCGCCGCCGAATTGCAGAAGCGGGCCACCGGTCGCACGGTGTACATCCTCGACGAGCCCACCACGGGTCTGCATTTCGAGGACATCCGAAAGCTCCTGATCGTGATCAACGGTCTGGTGGACAAGGGCAACAGCGTGATCGTGATCGAGCACAATCTCGACGTGATCAAGACGTCGGACTGGGTCGTCGACATGGGGCCCGAGGGTGGATCCGGCGGCGGAACCGTTGTGGCGCAAGGTACTCCGGAGGACGTTGCCGCGGTCCCCGAGAGCTACACGGGCAAGTTCCTCAGTGAGGTTCTCACCGCACAGCACGCGCCGGTCAAGGCCAAGCCGATCACCAAGAAGCGTGCGACGAAGGCAGTTGCCGCAAAGAAGGCGGCGACACGGAAGAAAGCTGCTTCCGTGAGCTAGTAGAACGTGAGCAAGTAGAAGTCGGTCAGTGATGCCGGGTCGGAATCCGATCCGGCATCACTGCTTTGTCGATCAGGAAGCGGCGGCCTCGAGGATCACCTGGGCGACGTCTTCGGGGCGCGACCACATCGGCCAATGGCCGGTCGGGAGGTCGACGTACGTCACGGGGAGTTTCGCTAGTTCGGCGGCCATCGGATGACCTCCGTCGGCCATCTGGGCGATCACCGCGGAGGGGAACGTGCTGCAAACGACGGTTGACGGCACCTGGTAGCGCTTTTCGTTCGTCAGGACAATCGGCTCACGCGCGGGCCCAGCCGGTTCGGGTACCGCGTTGGCGCGGAACGTCTCCAGAGCTTTCTCGTCGAGTCCTTCGAGGCTGCTGCCGTCCGCTTCGAGCTCTGCCCACGTGGGGAGCGGAATCTCGATGACATCGGAAGCCAGATCCGGTCGCAGCGCTGCGCCGTCGGGCATGGGGCCCGAGTCGACGTAGACGATCCGAGCGACGCGATCCGGGATGCGATCGGTGACGGCGTACCCCACCGGGCCGGCGCCGCTGTGTACGACCAAGACCGTGCGCTCGTCGGAGTCCGATACGGCGTCGACGACTGCACGGACGTGAGCGTCGAAGGTGACCGCTGATCGATCTGTGTCTACTGAGTCGAGCCCGGGCAGTGTCAGGCTGGTCACGCGGGTGTCGGAACGTTCGAGGTGGGGGAGGACTGCGTCCCAAGCCCATGAACCGAGCCAGAATCCGGGAACAAGAACGATGTGAGTTTTCATGTACTCACAGTGCACCCGGGTTGGTGACAACAGAGTGTCACCAATTATGTCACCGTTTGGTATCGGAATCTGAGACACTGGTGAACGTGAATCGAGCTGCGAGATTGCATGCTCTCGTCGAGGAACTTCGGCGACAGGGCGATCGAGGGACTACGTGCTCCCGATTGTCCGAGGAATTCGGTGTCACCACCCGGACGATCAAGAGGGATATCGAGACGCTGATGATGTCAGGTGCGGCGATCGAAGCGCGCTCAGGCCCCGGGGGTGGTTACCGACTCGTAGGTCGCGCCACGCTACCGCCGGTGAATTTCACTGTTCCGCAAGCAGTTTCGATCGCGTTGGCCTTGACGGCGATGGGTGATGCTCCGTTTGCGCCGGATGGGCGAGCAGCGCTGGCGAAACTGCTCGATGTGATGGACGAGGAGAGTCGTCGCAAGGTCGCGGAGCTCGGCGGCCGCGTGTGGATTCGCGGTGACGGCGGGGCTCTGACGGATTCGCGCGCGAACCGGCAGGCCGTCGAGCAGGGTCTCGAGCAGAGTCGCGTCGTGTCGTTGCACTACGTGGATGGGGACGGTGCGGAGACGGTGCGGGCAGTTGAGCCGCACATTCTGGCGCAGGACCGTGGGCGGTGGTTTCTTATCGGCTGGTGTCGCCAGCGCGACGCGGTGCGGTGGTTTCGACTCGATCGAATGCGTCGGGCCACGCTGACGAACGATCACTTCACACCACGCGATTCGACCGTCTTCGGGCAACCGCCCGAAGACGCTCGGCCTGTTTCTCCCCGTAGGTGAGTGACTCAGTCGATCATGTTGCGGGCTGCGGCAACGGAATCCGTGATCAGTTCGGTCAGGGTCGTCATATCGACGTCGCTCAGCCGTTTGACGTACAGGCAGCCCTTGCCGATTTTGTGCTTGCCGAGGCGAGCGAGCGTGTCGGTGTAGTCGTCGAAGTTCAGCGACAAGTACAACGTGAGCGCGGTGGCCCTGGGGGAGAACCCGATCAGTGGGGTGTCACCTTCGTGGCCACTCGCATATCGGTAGTGCCGTGCCCCGAATCCGATGATGCTCGAGCCCCACATGACAGCAGGCTCGCCGGTTGCGGCCGACAGCAGGGAGATCAGCTCCACGGCGTCGGCGCGTTTGCGGTCGTCGACGCGTGAAATGAATGCGTCGACGTCCTCGGGCGTCGGTTGAGTCTTGTTGGCGGTTGCCAATTCAGTAGACCGGACCGGTGAACTTCTCGCCCGGTCCCTTTCCTGGCTCGTCCGGGTGCGAGGAGGCCTCACGGAATGCGCGCTGCAGGGCTTGGAGGCCTTCACGGATGGGTCCGGCATGAGGGCCGAGGTATTCGACCGACGCAGTCACGAGTCCGGCAAGTGCCGTGATGACTCGACGCGCTTCGTCGAGGTCCAGGTAGGGGCTGGAAGACGGATCGGCGTCGGAGAGGCCGAGTTTTTCGGCAGCCGAACTCATCAGCATCACTGCAGCACGGCTGATGACCTCGACCGCGGGAACTTCGGAGAGTTCGCGGACGTCGGGGTTCGCGCCGTCGGTGTTCTGTTCTGCCTCGAAGTTCTCACTCATGGATGTAAGGATTCCATCAGGCCGTGACGGTGTTGAATCGGGCCTCTCCCGGCAGTACTGGGAGCGGCACCGATTTCTTTCATCTGTGGCGACCTGTTACTCTTGTTGCAACGACCGCCTCCGACTTGTTCGGGGGCAGCAAGTGGAGTCCGACTCCCACCTCTGCGCGGCAGGTGAAACTGCAGTTCAGTGGTTCCGGTCACCTGTTATCGGAGATCATTCTTCGTCAGGTTCCTCGCTCAGTCGAGGAGATAGGTTTCGGCGTGAGCTGGATCTTATGTGATCGGTCGACATCGGGCCCCGCGGATGAGCAATCATCACAGCGGGGCTTTTTTGTTGGGGTGCGGGCGGTACGGGCTGCGTGCGGTCATGAAGACCGCACCGTTCAACCTAGGAGGCCCCATCAGCACTGAGACCCGCATCAACGATCGTATCCGCGTTCCCGAGGTTCGTTTGGTCGGACCTGGCGGCGAACAGGTAGGCATCGTGCGTGTTGAAGATGCACTCCGCTTGGCCCTTGAGGCCGACCTCGACCTGGTCGAGGTAGCTCCTGACGCCCGTCCACCGGTCTGCAAGATCATGGACTACGGCAAGTTCAAGTACGAGGCTGCACAGAAGGCACGTGAGTCACGTAAGAACCAGCAGCTGACGGTCATCAAGGAGCAGAAGCTCCGACCCAAGATCGACGACCACGACTACGAGACCAAGAAGCGCAACGTCGTTCGCTTCCTCGAAGCCGGTTCCAAGGTCAAGGTCACGATCATGTTCCGCGGACGTGAGCAGTCACGCCCCGAACTCGGCTACCGCCTTCTGCAGCGTCTGGGAGCAGACGTCGCAGATCTCGGATTCGTCGAAACCTCGGCAAAGCAGGACGGCCGAAACATGACGATGGTCCTGGCACCGCACAAGGGCGCCAAGACTCGTGTCAAGGCGCAGGAGAGCGCTCAGGCGCCAGTGGCTCAGGCTGCTCCGCGTCCGGCTCCGGCCGCACCGGCTTCCAGTGAAGCAGCTCCGGAAGCACCGGCGACCGGCGATGCCGCTCCCGAGGCTCCGGCCAGCTAGTCGATTTCCCAAGATCCACCACGTAACAAGAACTGAGGACTCCATGCCCAAGATGAAGAGCCACAGCGGCGCCTCGAAGCGATTCAAGGTGTCCGGCAGCGGAAAGCTCATGCGCCAGAAGGCCGGCCGTCGCCACCTTCTCGAGCACAAGTCCAGCAGGGTTACCCGTCGTCTCGACGGTGTCGCTGTTGTCAGCCCTGACGACGCTCCGCGCATCAAGCGCATGCTCGGCATCTGAGTCGCCCCCTTACTGACCACCCGGGGCCGTACTTTCAGCCCCTAGATTGACAGGATTTTTCAAGTGGCACGCGTAAAGAGGGCGGTCAACGCCCAGAAGAAGCGTCGTTCAATTCTTGCTGCATCCAGCGGCTACCGTGGACAGCGTTCGCGTCTGTACACCAAGGCCAAGGAGCAGCAGCTCCACTCGCTCACCTACGCGTACCGCGACCGTCGTGCGCGCAAGGGCGAGTTCCGCAAGCTGTGGATCACGCGTATCAACGCTGCAGCTCGTGCAAACGACATCACGTACAACCGCCTCATCCAGGGCCTGCGTCTGGCAGAGGTCGACGTCGACCGCAAGATCCTGGCCGAGCTCGCTGTCTCCGATGCCGAGGCCTTTGCCGGCCTGGTCGCACTCGCGAAGGCCGCTCTGCCGGCTGACGTGAACGCTCCTGCCGGAGAAGCAGCCTGATTCACGCATCACAGCAACGGCCCGTGGACCCGCTCACCGAGCGGACTCCGCGGGTCGTTTCTGCTGTCAAGCTCCTGCGCACAGCAGAACGACGCAAAGCAGGACGTTTCCTCGTCGAGGGCGAGAACTCGGTCACCGAACTGTTGAACGGTGCACTCTCGAATGGCGAGGCCCGCCCGGTGCACGACCTCTTCTACACCGAGGACGCAGCCGAGCGCTATCAGCACGTCATCGATCGGGCGCTGACCGCTGGAGTTCGTGTTGCTCTTGTGACCGATCGAGCCATCAAAGCTCTCAGCGATACCGTCACGCCGCCCGGACTCGTTGCCGTCAGCGATCTACTGGATGTACCGCTGAGCGCAGCCGTCCATCAGGAGACCCGCCTGCTCGCAGTGCCGGTCGAGGTCAACGAACCAGGTAACGCGGGCACCGTCATTCGCATCGCAGACGCAGTGGGTGCCGACGCGGCAATCCTCGCCGGCGACAGCGTCGATCCGCATAACGGCAAGGTCGTTCGTTCGTCGGCGGGCAGCCTGTTTCACCTGCCAGTCGTCCGCGATCGAGACACAGTGTCGGTGATCGAGCAGATTCGCGCAGCCGGCATTCAGATTCTCGCGACTGCAGCTGACGGCGAGGTCGATCTCGACGAGGCCGACGAGTTGCTGAGCAAGCCGACGGCCTGGCTGTTCGGTAACGAAGCGCACGGTCTCGATCCGGCGATCGCCGCGCAGGCTGATCATCGGGTCAGGATTCCGATCCATGGCCGCGCCGAGAGCTTGAACCTCGCGACAGCGGCGGCAATTTGCCTGTACGCAAGCGCGCGGGTGCAAAATCGCGCCACCGATCACGGCTGAAAACGCACGCGAAGACCTCACGGAATCCCATTTGCGGAAGCCTGAGACAATACAAGAGCAGAGACAATGCTCGAGCGAGTTCGAATGCTCGCTCGCAGTACAAGAAGTAAGCAGTACAAGAAGCACGCAGTACGAGAAGTAAACCGAGAAGCGACAGGAGCGTCACAGCCGTGGCCAAAAATGAGGGCGCGACACCGCCGGAGGTCGACGCGAGTGTACTCACCGAAGAGGCGTTGACCGCTGCGGCTGAGAACGCCGAGAAGGCGCTGGCGGACGCCGCTGACCTGGATGCGCTGGCGCACGTCAAGGTGGAGCACCTGGGGGACAAGTCCCCGATCGCCCTCGCTCGCCGGGGACTCGGCAGCCTTCCGGGCAAGGAAAAGGCGGACGCCGGTAAGCGCGTCAACATCTTCCGCACTCGGATCAACAACGCGTACGACGCTCGTCGTGAGGTCCTCCTCGCCGAGCGTGACGCCGCGGTGTTGGTTGCCGAGGCAATCGACGTCACTCTGCCTTCCGATCGTCACCCCGTCGGGGCGCGTCACCCGATCAGCCTGATTTCCGAGCAGGTCGCCGACGTATTCGTCGCGATGGGTTGGGAAGTTGCCGAGGGTCCGGAGGTGGAGACCGAGCACTTCAACTTCGACGCACTCAACTTCTTGCCGGATCACCCTGCGCGCACGATGCAGGACACCTTCCACCTGGCACCCGAGAACTCTCGCCAGGTGCTGCGTACCCACACCTCGCCGGTGCAGGTCCGCACCATGCTCTCGCGTGAGGTGCCGATCTACGTGGTGTGCCCGGGCCGCACGTTCCGCACCGATGAACTCGATGCGACCCACACCCCTGTCTTCTCGCAGGTCGAGGGCCTGGCCGTCGACAAGGGCCTGACCATGGCCAACCTGCGCGGGACTCTCGACGCGTTCGCTCGTGCCCTTTTCGGCCCCGAGACGCGTACCCGTATGCGCCCCAATTACTTCCCGTTCACGGAACCGTCGGCCGAGGTCGACGTCTGGTTCGCGAACAAGAAGGGCGGCGCAGGCTGGGTCGAGTGGGGCGGCTGCGGCATGGTCAACCCGAACGTTCTGCGCGCCAGCGGTATCGATCCCGACGAGTACTCGGGTTTCGCATTCGGCATGGGCCTCGAGCGGACCCTGCAGTTCCGCAACGGTATCCCGGACATGCGCGACATCGTCGAAGGTGACGTGCGTTTCACGCTGCCCTTCGGTGTCGCAGGCTGACCGATCCGGTCCGCGGAACCTTCACAAAGACTTATCGACAAACGAGAGAGCTGAGCAGACGTGCGAGTAGCGCAATCCTGGCTGACCGAGATCCTGCAGCGGGCAACTCCCAACTGGGAGGTGACCCCGGAAGAGCTGGACGCCGGGTTCGTCCGGGTGGGACTCGAAGTCGAGGAACTCGACACACTCGAGGCGATCGACGGCCCGTTGGTCGTCGGCAAGGTCGTCTCCATCACCGAACTGACCGAGTTCAAGAAGCCGATCCGCTTCTGCCAGGTCGAGGTCGGCGAACCCGAGCCCCGTGGCATCGTCTGTGGCGCGCGCAATTTCAACGAGGGTGACCTCGTCGTCGTTGCGTTGCCCGGCGCGGTGCTGCCCGGCGGATTCGAAATCGCCACTCGCAAGACGTACGGCCAGGTGTCCGACGGCATGATCTGCTCCGTCTCGGAACTCGGTATCGGCAAAGACCATTCGGGCATCTTGGTGCTCGAGCCTGGTACCGCCGAACCCGGCGCAGATGGCAACGAGTTGCTCGGTCTCGGTGACACGATCATCGAACTGAACATCACCCCGGACCGTGGCTACTGCTTCTCGGTCCGCGGTCTCACGCGAGAGCTCGCGTGCGGCTTCGATCTCGAATATGCCGATCCCGCTTCGGTTCCCGCGCACCCGGCTGAGGGTGAAGCCTGGCCGGTGCGCCTCGAACCGGAGTCCAAGGCTTCGCGTTTCGTGATGCGGAAGATCACGGGTATCGATCCGCAGGCAGTGAGCCCGTGGTGGCTGCAGCGTCGACTTCTGCTCTCGGGTGTTCGCCCGATCTCGCCGGCCGTCGACGTCACCAACTACGTGATGCTCGAACTCGGTCAGCCTCTGCACGCGTTCGATGCGACCTCGGTGCAGGGCGACCTGGTGGTCCGTCGCGCCAAGGCGGGGGAGAAGCTGACGACGCTCGACGACGTCGAACGCACGCTCGATCCCGAAGACGTTGTCATCGCCGACGATTCCGGAGTCATCTCGCTGGCTGCCGTCATGGGCGGCGCAACCACCGAGGTGGGAACGGCAACGACGGACATCCTCCTCGAAGGAGCTACTTGGGATCCGCTCGCAGTCTTCAAGACGGCGCGCCGGCACAAGCTGCCGAGTGAGGCGAGCAAGCGTTTCGAGCGCGTCGTCGATCCGGCGATTCCGCTCGCGGCCGTCGACCGCGCAGCCGCTCTGCTGGTCGAGATTGCCGGCGGACGGATCGAACCGGTCCTGACCGACGTGGGCGATGTTGCCCCTCGCGCTGCCATTCGCATGGATATCGACCTGCCCGACCGTGTCGCCGGAGTCACGTACCCCAACGGCACCGCAGCTCGCCGCCTCACCCAGGTTGGCTGCAACGTCGAGGTCGGCGTCAGCGAAGATGGACACGGCCAGTTGGTCGCGACGCCGCCGTCGTGGCGTCCGGACCTGGTGCAGCCTGCGGACCTCGTCGAGGAAGTTCTTCGCCTCGAAGGTCTCGAGCAGATCCCGTCTGTGCTTCCCGCCGCTCCGGCCGGACGTGGGTTGACTCCGTCGCAGCGGCGAAAGCGCACGGTCTCGAAGGCCGTGGCTCACGCCGGTTACGTCGAGGTCCTTCCTCCGGTCTTCCTGCCGACGAACGTCTTCGACGTCTGGGGCCTCGACGCGGATGATCCGCGCCGCAACACCAGCAAGGTCCTCAACCCGCTCGAAGCCGATCGTCCGGAGTTGGCGACCACGCTGCTCCCGGGTCTGCTGGAGATCCTGGCTCGCAACGCTTCTCGCGGTCAGCGTGATCTGTCGCTGTACGGCATCGCGCAGGTCGTCCTGCCGGGCCCCGACACCAAGCCGGTGGATGCATTGCCGGTGGATCGTCGTCCGACGGACGAGCAGATCGCGAACCTGATCGCGTCGTTGCCGGCTCAGCCCGTGCACATCGCTGCAGTGTTGAGTGGTTTGCGTGAGCCGAGCGGCCCCTGGGGTCCTGGCCGTCAGGCCGAGGCTTCGGACACTTTTGCAGCCGTGCGGGTCATTGCAGCTGCAGCAGGCGTCGAGGTGGAACTGCGTGCGGCGCAGTACCTGCCGTGGCATCCCGGCCGTTGCGCCGAGGTTGTCGTTGACGGCAACGTAGTCGGTCATGCGGGCGAACTGCATCCGGCTGTTCTCGAGCGCGCGGGACTGCCCGCGCGCACCTGCGCACTGGAAATCGATCTCGACGCTTTGCCATTGGTCGAGAATCTGCCCGCTCCGCGCATTTCGCCGTTCCCCGCAGTGCTCCAGGACGTGGCAGTTGTTGTCGATCGCGACATTCCGGCAGCCAAGGTGCAGGAAGCTCTGCGTTCCGGCGGCGGTGAGCTTCTCGAAGACATCCGCCTCTTCGACGTCTTCGAGGGCGAGCAGGTCGGTGAAGGCCGCAAGTCGCTCGCGTTCGCATTGCGATTCCGTGGTGTCGACCGGACGCTGACCGAGGACGAGGCCAGTGCCGCGCGCGATGCAGCAGTGGAGGCGGCGTCCAAGGCTGTCGGTGCGCAGATGCGTGGCTGATTTCCTCAACTGATCACAGAGCCCACGACCGTTGCCGGTGGTCGTGGGCTCTGTCGTGTTATCGGCTTTTCGACTGAGGTGAATCGGAAAGCCACACATCTGGCGCAACGGTGTCCGTCCGTCGCCCTTGCTGGTCGAGCACGTGGCCGAGCAGTTTGCGCAAATACAGCACGATGGATCGTTCCGTGACGCAAAGACCCGGAATCTCCTTGCGCAGACGAGTTTCGAATGCATCGAGTTCTGCAGGAGAATGCAGCCACAACTGAACCACCAGGTTGTCGGCGCCGACCACAGCGAAGCAGTTTCGGACTTCCGGCGCTCGGCTCAGCACTCGTCCCGCCGTATCGAGAATCTCGGCTTCGACGCGGCACCACAAAGTGGCGAGCACGGGAAGCCCGGCCAGCGGCCGCGCGAATTCACACCGCAGCGCCACCAACCCCGAAGACGTGAGCCGGTCGATCTGGCGTTTGCACGCAGCGGGACTGACACCGATCGCGTCGGCCAGTTCCTTCATGGGAGTGCGCCCGTCGTAGGCGAGCATCGTGAGAACCTTGCGATCCTGTTCGGAAATGCCGGTCGGCCGAGCGCGCACGGCAGGACGGTTTTCGCTGGTGGTCAGCACACCCTTCTCGGACGGTGCCAGCGCATTGAGTCTCCATCGCCCACCTTCGGTGAACCAGCGTGTGATGATCGAGGTTCGTGTCGCCAGTACACCGTCGATCGTTGCGACGTCTTCCGAGATGAAGCGCGACATCGACGCCAGATCCGCGGTACCGGCTGTGACGAGCAGATCTGCTCTGCCCGTTGATGCTTCGATGGTCACGGCGTGGGCCGAGCGAGTCAGCCGTGCCGCGATGGTGTCGAGAAGAGCAGGTGAGCAATCGATTTCGATGATCGCTGTGACGATGCTGCCCAGCACCTGTGGCCCTGGAGTGACCGTGACCCAGGCCAACGACGATTCGGAGAGTCGATTCCAACGACGGGCGAGAGTCGCGGCGTCGAGTTCGAGTGGTTCGGCCAACGAAAGCCACTTCGATCGCGGTGCGAGCTGGAGCGCATTGATTATCCTCAGATCGATTTCATCTATCCTGCGACCGTTGCCGGCATCTGGTGCACTCATAACGTCATTATCCGGCATATTGCTGCAAGATTCGGACTATCTGCGACGCTCGACGGATGATCACAGAGGAGAAGTACGCGCTGATCGGAGCGGGCCCGTCTGGATTGGCCGGCGCGCGAAACCTCGATCGGGCCGGGATAGCGTTCGACGGCTTCGAGAGCCACGACGACGTCGGTGGGCTCTGGGACATCGACAACCCGCACAGCACCGTCTACGAGTCGGCGCACCTCATCTCTTCGAAGGGCACCACCGCATTCGCGGAGTTCCCGATGGCTGATTCGGTGGCCGACTACCCGAGCCACGTCGAACTTGCCGATTATTTCCGCGACTACGCCGATACTCACGATCTTCGCAGGCACTTTGCCTTCGGCATTACCGTCGTCGACGTTTCGCCGGTCGATTCGCTATGGCAGGTCACCACGCGCAGTCGCAGCGGTGAGACAACAGTCGCGCGGTATCGAGGCGTGATCATCGCGAACGGAACGCTGTCGAAGCCGAACATGCCGACTTTCCGGGGCGACTTCACCGGCACGTTGATGCACACGAGCCAGTACCGCAGCGCCGAGATCTTCCGCGGGAAGAAGGTACTGGTCATCGGAGCGGGCAACAGTGGATGCGACATCGCCGTCGATGCCGTCCACCAGGCCGAGTGCGTCGACCTGAGCGTTCGGCGAGGCTACTACTTCGTCCCCAAGTATCTGTTCGGCCGACCCTCGGACACCTTGAATCAGGGAAAGCCGTTGCCGCCGTGGATCAAACAACGCGTCGACACCTTGGTACTCAAGCAGTTCACGGGTGATCCGGTGCGGTTCGGATTTCCGGCACCGGACTACAAGATCTACGAATCGCATCCGGTCGTGAACTCGTTGATCCTGCACCACATCGGGCACGGTGATGTGCACGTGCGCGCCGACGTCGACCGGTTCGAGGGGAAGACGGTGCGGTTTGTCGACGGATCGTCTGCCGACTACGACCTCGTTCTCTGCGCCACGGGGTATCACCTCGACTATCCCTTCATCGCGCGCGAGGACTTGGACTGGTCGGGCGCTGCCCCGGACCTGTTCCTCAACGTCGCGAGTCGCCGCCACGACAATCTCTTTGTTCTCGGCATGGTCGAAGCATCCGGTCTCGGGTGGCAGGGCCGTTTCGAGCAGGCCGAGTTGGTGGCCAAATTGATCACCGCACGTACCGAAGCCCCCGCCGCGGCGCGGGAATTCTCGGCGGCGGCGGCCGGTCCTCCTCCCGATCTGTCCGGGGGATACAAGTACCTGAAGTTGGGACGAATGGCCTACTACGTGAACAAGGACGCCTACCGATCGGCGATCAAGCGACACATCGGACTGCTTGATGCCGCTCTGACGAAGGGAGGACAGTGATGCCGATCGACGACGTGGTGCTCAACTTCAACCCGGGATCGTTGATTATCCTCAACGTGGTGCTGGCCGCGATCATGCTGGGGATCGCCCTCGACACTTCGGTCGACGACTTTCGTCGTGCGCTCACCAAACCCAAGGCGATGGCGGTGGGTATTGCTGCGCAGTTCGTGTTGTTGCCGGCAGTGACTTTTCTCCTGACGCTGATTCTCTCGCCGGCTCCGTCGGTAGCACTCGGCATGATCCTGGTGGCGTGCTGCCCGCCAGGGAACATCTCGAACGTCCTGACTCACCGGGCGGGCGGCGACGTCGCACTCTCGGTGTCCATGACGGCGGTGTCGAACGTCCTCGCGATCTTCCTCATGCCGCTCAATCTTGCGTTCTGGGGGAGCCGACGCCCGGAGACCGACGCTCTGTTGCAGTCCGTGAACCTGAATGCGCTCGAGATGGTCGCGCAAATCACCCTGATCATCGGTGTGCCGTTCGTTCTCGGCATCTGGGCGGCACGAAGGTTTCCGGAGATCGCCGCGAAAGCGCAGCCTTGGGTGAAAAACGGTTCGTTGGTGGCGTTGTTGATCTTCATCGTCGCGGGGGTGTCGGGGAATGCGTCGTACTTCGTCGACTACATCGGGGTGGTACTGCTCGCGGTCTTCCTGCACGACACGGTTGCCCTCGCACTGGGATACTTCTGCGGCGCCGTCACCGGGTTGAACGAATACAGCCGTCGCGCCGTCTCTTTCGAGGTCGGCATCCGCAATGCCGGGCTGGGGCTTGGCCTGGTGTTCACGTTCTTCGACGGTCTCGGTGGCATGGCCGTCGTGGCCGGCTGGTGGGGGATCTGGGACATCATCGCCGGGTTGGCTCTGGCGACGATCTGGTCCAAGCGACGCGCCCGAAAGGCGGTACCGGCATGACCGTCGCACTCGTCACGGGCGGAAACGGGTTCCTGGGTACCGCTGTCATCGACGCACTGATCGCGCAGGGCATCACCGTCGTCTGTGTCGACCTCACGGTCAAGGACACGCCGGACGATCGCATCCGCCGCGTCAGGGCGGACGTCTGCGACCCCACAGAATTGGGGCGGGTGTTCGGTCAGTACCGACCGAACGTCGTGATCCACCTTGCGTCCATCGTGAATCCCGGCAAGAACACGACAGCAGAGCAGGAGTACCGCGTCGACGTCGACGGGACACGAAACGTGCTCGCGGCCTGCGTCGAACACGGGGTTGGACGGATCGTCGTGTCTTCGTCCGGAGCGGCGTACGGCTACCACTCCGACAGCCCACCGTGGATCACCGAGGACGTACCTGTCCGAGGCAACGACGAATTCACATACAGTCGCCACAAACGCCTGGTCGAAGAGATGCTCGTCGAATATCGCGTCGAACACCCGGAGTTGGAACAGGTTGTCTTCCGGATCGGCACGATCTTGGGTGAGAGCGTCGACAATCAGATCACCGCGTTGTTCGATCGCCGCAAGCTGCTCAAGGTTGCCGGGAGCGACAGCCCCTTCGTCTTCGTCTGGCACACCGATGTCGCGGGCGCTTTTGCGGAGGCCGTGACCGGAAACCAAGTGGGCATCTTCAATGTCGCGGGCGACGGCGCGCTGACCGTCGACGAGTTGGCTTCCCGGATGGGCAAGAGCACGGTGACGCTTCCTGCATGGTTGTTGCGAGGCGTTCTACGCGTCGGACGGCGATTGGGCGTAACGGAACACGGTCCGGAGCGCGTCGGATTTCTCCAGTACCGACCGGTTCTCGACAATCGGCGGCTCAAGGAACAGTTCGGGTACGTCCCCGAATACTCGAGCGAGGACGCGTTTGCCGCGTACCTCGCCTCACGCTGACCCCTTCGGCAGACAGTCGTGGAAGGATCGGAGTTGTCCGTCGGCGTTTCGAGAAGGGACTCACAGTGTCACGAAATGATGGGCCCGAACATGATGGGTCCGAGCACGATGGTTCCGTGCGCCAGGTAGTCGAGGCCGCCAGTGCACTCGACGACAAGGACTTCCTCGCGGTCGTTCGCGCAGTGGTCGAGCGTCGTCCGAGCTTGTCGGTCCTTCTTTCCGTGGTGGACACCGCTGCCGCGAGCCTCGAGCCGCACCGTGTAGAGGACGACAACACGATCACCGACGCCGAAGAAGTCGAACTGCCCGACACCGTTGTGGAGGTCGACGAGATCATCGACGTCCCGGTGGTACTTGCGACCGATCCGAGAATTCCCGAACCCGACTACACCGAAGGGGGAGTGCCCACTTTCGACCGCGTTCGGGAGAAGATAGAGGGGCGCTTCGGTACTTCAATAGGTTCGTCCGAACTGGCGCACGAGAGTCCTGCCGGAAAGTCCGTCGACGAGCAGTGGGACGAGCGCCAGAAGGCCGCAAAGGCCAAGCTCGAGGAGATCCGGCGATCCATGGGTAAGTAATTATGCATACCGATGCACAATGATGCATACTGTGTGACATGACTGAAGGTGGTACGACCGAGAACGCACGCAAGCCGATCAGAGTCGCCGTTGCCGGCGCCAGTGGGTACGCCGGTGGTGAGGTTCTGCGTCTGCTCCTCGGGCACCCGTCCTACGCCGACGGCAGTCTGGTGATCGGTTCGCTGACCGCCGGTGGCAACGCCGGTTCGACGCTCGGTGAGCATCATCCGCACTTGCTTCCACTCTCTTCGCGGGTACTCGAAGAGACCACTGTCGAAATCCTCTCGGGTCACGACGTCGTCTTCCTCGGTCTCCCACACGGAAATTCGGCTCAGTACGCCAAGTTGCTGCCCGAGTCGACGGTCATCATCGACTGCGGCGCGGACTTCCGGCTGCAGGATCCCGCAGCCTGGGAGAAGTACTACAAGAGCACTCATGCCGGTACCTGGCCATACGGTCTTCCTGAATTGCCCGGTGCCCGTGAGAAATTGGTAGGCGCAACCCGCATCGCTGTTCCGGGCTGCTACCCGACGGCAGCGAGCCTCGCGCTGGCCCCCGCCGTTGCCGCGGGGATCGTGGACTCACACGTGAACGTGGTTGCGGTCAGTGGCACTTCGGGCGCCGGCCGGGCACCGAAGGCTGATCTGCTGGGTTCCGAGGTCATGGGCTCCGTCCGTGCGTACGGCGTCGGCGGCGTCCATCGCCACACCCCCGAGATCATTCAGAATCTCTCGGCCGCAGGCGGCAAGGACATCAGTGTCTCCTTCACTCCGGTCCTCGCGCCCATGCCGCGCGGCATCCTCGCGACCTGCACGGCAGCCACCACGGCCACCGAAGAGCAAGCGCGCGAAATCTACGAAAAGGCATACAACGACGAGCCGTTCATCCACGTGCTGCCTGCCGGAGTCTTCCCGCAGACCGGTGCCGTGATCGGATCCAATGCCGTGCAGATCGGGGTCACCGTTGACGCCGACGCCGGTCAGCTCGTTGTCATCTCGGCAATCGACAATCTCACCAAGGGCACCGCCGGTGGCGCGGTGCAATCGATGAATCTCGCCCTTGGCCTACCCGAGACCGCAGGTCTCTCTACCGTGGGAGTAGCTCCGTGAGCACCGACAATCCGCAGCAGATCGACAACGCAATCGAGCCTGACGCGACCGTTGCAGACGTGGTTCACGTCGCCGGGGGACGTCTGCTCCGCACGCAGGGCGTCACCGCACCTGCCGGATTCCGCGGTGCCGGAATTGCTGCCGGTATCAAGAAGAGTGGCAAGTCGGACCTCGCATTGGTGCTCAACGAGGGACCCGATCTGGCCGCTGCCGGCGTCTTCACCCTGAACAAGGTCAAGGCAGCTCCGGTGCTCTGGTCTCAGCAGGTCCTGACGACGGGCAAGCTGCGCGCGGTGGTGCTCAACTCGGGCGGCGCGAACGCCTGCACGGGCGCGGGTGGATTCCAGGATGCACACAAGACTGCCGAGGAAGTTGCTTCGGCACTGAGTAATTGGGGCACCGAGACGGGCGCGATCGAGGTCGCTGTCTGTTCGACCGGACTTATCGGTGACCGCTTGCCCATGGACAAGCTGATCCCCGGTGTCACCGAGGTGGTGCACGAACTGGCCGGCGGAATCTCCGGCGGCACCGACGCGGCATACGCGATCATGACCACCGATACCGTGCCGAAGCAGGCGTCGCTGCACCACGCGAACAAATGGAACGTCGGCGGAATGGCCAAGGGCGCAGGCATGCTCGCGCCTGCGCTGGCCACCATGCTGTGCGTCGTCACGACCGATGCTGTCGCAACGGCGGATCAGCTCGATACCGCTCTGCGCGCCGCCACCCACCTGAGCTTCGATCGCCTCGACGTCGACGGCGCCACGTCCACCAACGACACAGTGCTCCTGTTGGCCTCCGGCGCCAGCGGTGTCACGCCGACGCAGGACGAACTGAACGCCGCAGTGCTGGCCGTGTGTGATGATCTCGCGGATCAGTTGATGGCAGACGCCGAGGGCGTCACCAAGCGGGTCAAGGTGACGGTTCGCGGCGCAGCGTCCGAGTCGGATGCGTTGATCGGCGCCCGGACGATCGCCCGCGACAGCCTGGTCAAGACAGCGCTTTTCGGTTCCGATCCCAATTGGGGCCGCGTTCTCGCCGCAGTGGGTATCGCTCCCATCGAGCTCGATCCCGATCGAATCAGTGTGTCCTTCAACGGGAGTCCCGTCTGCATCGACGGCGTCGGTGCTCCGGGGGCGCGTGAGGTGGACCTGAGTGGGATCGACATCGAACTCGACATCGATCTGGGAATCGGCAACGAGTCCGTGAGCATTCGCACCACGGACCTCTCGCATGCTTACGTCGAAGAGAACTCGGCGTATTCGTCATGACCGAGACGTATCCCGTGATCAGCGAGCATCAGAAAGCGCATGTCCTTGCCGACGCGCTGCCGTGGCTGCAGCGATTCCGCGACAAGGTGGTCGTGGTCAAGTACGGCGGAAACGCCATGATCGACGAGACGCTCAAAACGGCATTTGCCGCCGACATGGCGTTCCTGCGGACTGTCGGCATCCATCCCGTCGTCGTGCACGGCGGTGGCCCGCAGATCAACGCGATGCTGGCACGCCTTGGCATGAAGGGTGAGTTCCGCGGTGGTTTCCGGGTCACGACGCCCGAGGTGATGGACGTCGTGCGGATGGTGCTTTTCGGTCAGGTCGGCCGTGAACTCGTCGGCTTGATCAACGCGCACGGTCCTTACGCGGTCGGTATCTCCGGTGAAGATGCGCACCTGTTCACCGCTACTCGACGCACTGTTGCGGTCGAGGGGGAGCAGACCGACATCGGGCTGGTCGGGGACGTCACCACCGTGAACCCAGACGCGGTACTCGATCTCATTGCGGCAGGACGTATTCCGGTCGTCTCGACCATCGCACCCGACGCCGACGGTGTCGTCCACAACATCAACGCCGATACCGCTGCTGCAGCACTGGCCGAGGCGATCGGTGCCGAGAAGCTCGTTGTCCTCACCGACGTCGAGGGCCTGTACACCGATTGGCCGGACCGAGCCTCACTGGCCACCGAAATCGACACCGACGCCCTGGCCCAGTTGTTGCCGAGTCTCGACGCCGGCATGGTGCCCAAGATGGAGGCCTGCCTTCGCGCGGTGCGCGGAGGTGTGCCGTCGGCGCACGTGATCGACGGTCGGCTCGAACATTCAGTCCTACTCGAACTTTTCACCGGTGAAGGAATCGGCACGATGGTCGTGCCGGGTTCCTCGGTCGCCGGTCCCCAGCAGGGAGCTATCTCATGAGCACGATCGATCTGCAGCAGCGGTGGTCCGCTTCGCTGATGAACAATTACGGCGTACCCCGGGTTGCTCTCGTCCGCGGTGACGGCGCCGTACTCACCGACGCCGACGGCAAGCAGTACGTCGACTTCCTGGCAGGAATCGCGGTCAACATCCTCGGACACGGACATCCGGCCGTCGTCGAAGCCGTCACTACTCAGTTGTCGACACTCGGCCATGTTTCCAACCTGTACGCCAGCGAGCCGGTCGTCGAGTTGGCGGAGCAGTTGCTCGCTCATCTCGGCAACGTCACCGGGCGCGCGTTCTTCTGCAACTCCGGTACCGAGGCGAACGAGGCTGCCTTCAAGCTCGCTCGCGCCACCGGCCGGAAGAAGATCATCGCAGCCGAAGGCTCCTTCCACGGTCGCACGATGGGGGCACTCGCTCTGACGGGTCAGCCGGCCAAGCGGGCGCCGTTCGAACCGATGCCCGCCGGTGTCGAGTTCGTGCCGTACGGCGACGTCGAGGCACTCGAGCAGGCCGTCGATTCCGACACCGCCGCTGTGTTCCTCGAACCGATAATGGGTGAGGGCGGCGTCGTGGTGCCACCCGAGGGATACCTCGTCGAGGCTCGGCGGATCACCGCCGAGCGCGGTGCACTTCTCGTGCTCGACGAAGTGCAGACCGGCATCGGCCGGACCGGCTGGTTCTACGCCCATCAGGCAGTCGGCATCGTTCCGGACGTCATCACCCTCGCGAAGGGACTCGGTGGCGGAATGCCGATCGGCGCCTGCATCGCGACCGGGGCAACGGCCGAGTTGTTCGGACCGGGTAAGCACGGTACGACGTTCGGTGGCAATCCGGTGTGTGCTGCGGCGGCACTTGCCGTGCTGAAAACCATTGCAGCGGAAGACCTGATCTCACGCGCCGACAGCTTGGGTAAGTCGATCTCGGCGGGCATCGAAGATCTGGGCCATCCGTTGGTCGACTACGTACGGGGATCAGGACTGTTGCTGGGTGTCGTGCTGACCGAGGACGTCGCGCCGGCGGTGGAAAACGCAGCGCGCGAAGCCGGGTACCTTGTGAATGCAGCGCAACCCGGAGTGATCCGGTTGGCGCCGCCGCTCATCCTCACGGACGAGCAGGCCGAAACCTTCGTGGCAGCACTACCTGCCATCTTCGACAGTGCACTATCGGCTGACCAGCCGGGGGAGAAGTGACTACCGTGGTGAAACACTTTCTCAGGGACGACGATCTGACTCCGGCGCAGCAGGCCGAAGTTCTGGAACTCGCTGCGATTCTCAAGAAGGACCCGTTCGCTCGGCGTCCGCTCGAGGGTCCCCGCGGAGTCGGTGTCATCTTCGAGAAGAACTCGACGCGTACACGTTTCTCGTTCGAGATGGGCATCGCACAGATGGGCGGTCACGCTGTCGTCGTCGACGGGCGCAGCACTCAACTCGGTCGTGAAGAGACCTTGGCGGACACCGGACGCGTTCTCTCCCGCTACGTCGACGCCGTCGTGTGGCGCACGTTCGGCCAGAAGCGCCTGGAGCAAATGGCTACGGGCGCAACGATTCCCATCGTCAATGCATTGTCCGACGAATTTCATCCCTGTCAGGTTCTGGCCGATCTGCAAACGCTGATCGAACAGAAGGGTGAGCTCAAGGGGCTGAAGCTGACCTACCTGGGCGACGGCGCCAACAACATGGCTCACTCGCTGATGCTCGGCGGAGTGACCGCAGGCATCGACGTCACCATCGCAAGCCCCGCCGGCTTCGAACCGGCGGACTGGGTCGTGGCAGCAGCACGCAAACGCGCCGAGGAAACCGGCGCGACCATCACCCTGACGCAGGACCCACAGGCCGGCGTCGTCGGCGCCGACGCGTTGGTCACCGACACCTGGACCTCGATGGGTCAGGAGAACGACGGGCTCGATCGGGTCGGACCTTTCCGTCCGTTCCAGATCAACAAGGAGCTGCTCGCAAAGGCAGATCCGAAGGCCGTCGTCCTGCACTGCCTGCCCGCGCATCGCGGCGAAGAAGTCACCGACGAGGTTCTCGACGGGCCGCAGAGTGTTGTCTGGGACGAGGCGGAGAACCGTCTGCACGCCCAGAAGGCATTGCTCGTGTGGCTGCTGGAACAGCGAACCCAACTGGACCCGGCGTGAGCGTCGCTCCCACTCGGGCTGGTCGCCAGTCGCGCATCATCGCGCTTCTGGCGGCTCACCCTGTCCGAAGTCAGACGGAGCTGGCGGCCTTGCTCGGTGCCGAGGGCATCGAAGCAACGCAGGCGACGCTCTCGCGTGACCTCGAAGAGCTGGGAGCGGTGAAACTGCGTGCCGCCGACGGCGGCGCCGGTGTTTACGTGGTGCCGGAGGACGGGAACCCGGTACGCGGTGTGGCCGGCGGTACCGACCGCCTCTCACGGCTGTTGGGTGAGTTGTTGGTCTCCACCGATTTCAGCGGCAACATGGCGATCCTCCGGACACCGCCGGGAGCCGCGCACTACCTCGCGAGCGCACTGGATCGGTCCTCGATGCCGGACATCGTGGGCACGATCGCCGGAGATGACACCATCTTCGTAGTGGCCCGGGAACCGCTTTCCGGAGCGGAACTCGCGGCCATGATCGAATCGCTCGCCTGACCCCTTATTCTTTGATAGAGATTTTCAACCGAAGGAGCACAAAAACCATGGCCGATCGCGTCGTACTCGCCTACTCGGGCGGGCTGGACACTTCTGTTGCCATCAGTTGGATCGGTAAGGAGACGGGCGCTGAAGTTGTCGCCGTCGCCATCGATCTGGGGCAGGGTGGCGAGGACATGGAGGTCGTGCGTCAGCGCGCGATCGACTGCGGCGCAGTCGAATCCGTTGTCGTCGACGCCCGCGACGAGTTCGCGGACGAATACTGCCTGCCGACCATCGCGGCCAACGCCCTGTACATGGACCGCTACCCGCTCGTCTCGGCCATCAGCCGTCCGCTGATCGTCAAGCACATCGTCGAAGCTGCACGCTCGCACGGCGGCACCATCGTCTCGCACGGTTGCACCGGTAAGGGCAACGACCAGGTTCGCTTCGAGGTCGGATTCGGCGCCCTCGCACCCGACCTGCAGGTCATCGCACCGGTCCGCGACTACGCCTGGACCCGCGAGAAGGCCATCGCCTTCGCCGAAGAGAACAACATCCCGATCAACGTCTCCAAGAAGTCGCCGTTCTCGATCGACCAGAACGTCTGGGGCCGCGCCGTCGAGACCGGATTCCTCGAGGATCTGTGGAACGCGCCGACGAAGGACGTCTACGACTACACCCAGGACCCGACGGTCAACTGGAACGCACCCGACGAGCTCATCATCAGCTTCGACAAGGGCCGCCCGGTCGCCATCGACGGCCGCCCGGTGTCGGTTCTCGAAGCCATTCAGGAACTGAACAAGCGCGCAGGCGCTCAGGGCGTCGGCCGTCTCGACGTCGTCGAGGACCGTCTCGTGGGCATCAAGAGCCGTGAGATCTACGAAGCTCCCGGCGCGATGGTTCTCATCACCGCACACCAGGAACTCGAGCACGTCACCCTCGAACGCGAACTCGGTCGCTACAAGCGTCAGATGGAGCAGCGTTGGTCCGAGCTGGTCTACGACGGCCTCTGGTTCTCGCCCCTCAAGGACGCACTGGACACGTTCGTCAACAAGACGCAGGAACGCGTTACCGGCGACATCCGTCTCTTCCTGCACGGTGGAGCCATCACCGTCAACGGTCGTCGCAGCCCGGAGTCGCTCTACGACTTCAACCTCGCGACGTACGACGAGGGCGACAGCTTCGACCAGTCCGCATCGAAGGGCTTCGTCGAGATCCACGGTCTGTCGTCGAAGGTCGCCGCGAAGCGCGATCTGGGACTCTGAGCCATGACGGCTCACGGTGACGGAGACGCTCAAAAACACGGCACCAACGAAGGTGCGCTGTGGGGCGGGCGGTTCGAGTCCGGACCGGCCGCTGCCATGGCGGCGCTGAGCAAGTCGACTCACTTCGACTGGGTCCTCGCTCCGTACGACGTGCGGGCGTCGCAGGCGCATGCGCGTGTGCTGAACAAGGCAGGCCTGCTCAGCGAAGCCGACCTCGTGACAATGCTCGACGGTCTCGACCGCCTGGCGGCAGATGTTGCCAGTGGCGCCTTCGGGCCCAGCGAGTCGGACGAGGACGTACACGGCGCACTCGAGCGCGGTCTGATCGAGCGTGTCGGGCCTGAGGTCGGTGGGCGCCTGCGTGCTGGACGTTCGCGAAACGACCAGGTGGCCACGCTGTTCCGCATGTGGCTTCGCGATGCAGTCCGCCGCATCTCCACCGGAGTTCTCGACGTGGTCGACGCATTGGCGACTCAGGCCGGGGCGCATCCGGATGCCGTGATGCCGGGCAAGACGCACCTGCAGGCGGCTCAGCCGGTCCTGTTGGCGCATCACCTGCTCGCTCACGCACATCCACTGTTGCGGGACGTGCAGCGCCTTCGCGACTTCGACGTGCGAGCTGCGGTGTCCCCGTACGGTTCCGGTGCACTCGCCGGTTCCTCGCTCGGTCTCGACCCCGAAGCCATTGCAGCGGAATTGAAGTTCGACAGCTCGGCCGAGAACTCGATCGACGCAACCGCTTCGCGTGATTTTGCGGCCGAGGCAGCGTTCGTGCTTGCGATGATCGGTGTCGATCTCTCACGCATGGCGGAAGAGATCATTATCTGGAGCACACCGGAATTCGGCTACATCACGCTTGCCGACGCGTGGTCGACAGGTTCGTCGATCATGCCGCAGAAGAAGAATCCGGATGTCTCGGAACTCACGCGCGGTAAGTCTGGTCGTTTGATCGGTAACCTCACCGGCCTGCTGGCGACGCTCAAGGCTCAGCCGCTGGCGTACAACCGCGATCTGCAAGAGGACAAGGAACCGGTTTTCGACTCGGTTGCGCAGCTCGAGATGCTGCTCCCGGCCATCACCGGTCTGGTGCAGACGCTCGAGTTCCACACCGAGCGCATGGCGGAACTTGCTCCGGCAGGGTTCACGTTGGCCACCGACATCGCGGAGTGGATGGTGCGCCAGGGCGTGCCGTTCCGGGTTGCACACGAGGCTGCTGGAGCGTGTGTGCGTGTCGCCGAAGCGCGAGGCGTCGGACTCGAAGATCTCACGGACGAGGAACTGGCCGGCGTCGACAGCGCGCTGACACCCGCTGTTCGTGAGGTGCTGACAGTCGAGGGTTCCATTGCTTCGCGCAACGCGCGAGGCGGCACTGCGGGGGTGCGGGTTGCCGAGCAGCTGGACGGAGTCAAAGCAGTGGCGCAGTCACTGCGGGAATGGACCCTGTGACCTCGCGGTCACGAGTGTTGTCGCTCTCTTTTCGGCAGTAGTCCTTCGGTCGTACGCGGTCAGGTAGCAGAATTTGCTCCCTGACCGCGTACGCGTATTCGCCGTCAGTAGGCTTGTCGCGCGCGGGAAAAATGAGACTGACGTCACATGGTGAGTAACTTGGGAGTGAAATGGTGGGATTGAATTCCAAGTCTGTGCTGGGCCCGATTCGTCGGGTGGTTGCGACAGCACAAAACGGCCTCGAGGTCGTCCGGTTGGGTGGGCTGGAAACGGATGCGACCACGTCGCCGTTCGAGATCGTCGAACGCGCAGCGATGTATCGGCTACGGCGCTACTTCCCGGACAGTGACCCGGAAACCGTCGGCGCACCGATCTTGCTGATCCCGCCGATGATGATGTCGGCGAACGTGTACGACGTGACCCGTGACCAGGGCGCTGTGGGAATTCTGCACGAGATGGGCCTTGATCCCTGGGTCGTCGATTTCGGTTCGCCCGACTCCGAAGAGGGCGGTTGGGATCGTAACCTCGCCGATCACATCATCGCTCTCAGCGACATCGTCGATCACATCCACCGTCACACCGGAAAAGATGTTCACATCTCCGGTTATTCGCAGGGTGGCATGTTCGCCTATCAGGCTGCCGCGTATCGGCGTAGTCGAAACATCGCCAGCGTCATCACCTTCGGCAGTCCGGTCGACACACTCGCCGCGCTACCCTTCGGCATCCCGGCGGGATTGGCAACCAAGGGTGCAGATTTCCTCGCCGATCACGTCTTCAATCGCCTGGCGGTCACCGGGTGGATGGCCCGTACCGGGTTCCAGTTGCTCGATCCCGTGAAGACGCTGAAGATGCGCGTCGACTTTCTGCTTCAACTGCACGACCGTGAGGCGTTGCTTCCGCGGGAGCAGCAACGCCGCTTCCTCGCGACCGAGGGTTGGGTCGCGTGGTCGGGGCCCGCGGTAGCCGAACTGCTCAAGCAGTTCATCGTGCACAACCGAATGATGACAGGTGGGTTCGTCATCAAGGATCAATTGGTCTCGCTCGCCGAGATCACCTGCCCCATCCTGGCATTCGTCGGTGAGGTCGACGACATCGGCCAGCCGCAAGCGGTTCGAGGCATCAGTCAAGCCGCTCCGCGGGCGAAGGTCTACGAATCTACCTTGCGTGCAGGCCATTTCGGTTTGGTTGTCGGTTCCACCGCGGCCAATCACACCTGGCCGACCACCGGTGAATTCGTACAGTGGACCGAGACGGGTGGACCCCTCCCGGACCGTATCGCGAACATGGTCTACGGCGCCGACCTCGAAGACCAGACCGGTGTGTCGATCAGCAATCGGATCATCCACACCGTCGCCTCGGTCGCTGAAGTAGGTGCAGGAGTCACCAAGGGAATCAGTGACCTTGCCGCCGGTGCGTTGCGCGGCACTTTCGAATTGTCGGGAGAAGCGGCACGAGCGTTGCCACGTCTGGCTCGACTCAACCAGATTCAGCCGCACACCAAGATCTCGCTGAGCCAGTTGCTGGCGGAGCAGCGTCGAAAGGCGCCGAACGGCGAGTGCTTCCTCTTCGACAATCGCGTGCACACGTATGAAGCGGTCAACGCGCGTATCGACAATGTCGTGCGTGGATTGATCTCCGTGGGAGTGCGTCCGGCAGCGCATGTCGGTGTCCTGATGGAGACCCGTCCCAGCGCACTCGCGGCCATCGCGGCCCTGTCGCGACTTGGTGCCGTCGCGGTCATGCTTCCGCCAGGCTCCGACATCACGGCGGCGGTCAAGCTGGGGTCGGTCGATCGGATCATCACCGATCCGGAAAACGTCGATGCTGCAGTGGTTACCGGTCGGCCGGTACTGGTGCTCGGCGGCGGCGATGCCCGTGGCCTCGAGGTGGATACGTCACACGACGTGATCGATCTCGAACAAATCGATCCGACGAAGGTCAATCTGCCCGGGTGGTACCGACCGGATCCCGGTGTCGCCCGCGAACTCGCCTTCATCATCTTTGCGGAATCCGGCGGTGTGCTCGAGGCCAAGCAGATCACCAACTACCGGTGGGCATTGTCGGCCTTCGGCACGGCTACGGCGGCAGATCTCGATCGCGGTGACACCGTGTACTGCCTTGCGCCACTCCATCATTCGTCGAGTCTGCTTGCGACCATCGGTGGTGCCATGGCCGGTGGCTCACGCATTGCGCTCTCACGTGGACTGAACCCCGCGAGGTTCGTCGAGGAAATCCACCGCTACGGCGTGACGGTCGTGAGTTACACGTGGTCGATGATGCGCGAGATACTCGACGAGGATCTTCTTCTCATCGACGGTAGTCATCCGGTCCGCCTGTTCATCGGTTCGGGCATGCCCCATGGTCTCTGGAAGCGGACAACGGAGGCGTTCGACCCCGCGCAGGTACTCGAGTTCTATGCGTCGACCGAAGGCGACGTGATTCTTGCCAATGTTGCAGGCTCCAAAGTTGGTTCCAAGGGGCGCCCGCTGCCGGGTAGCGCGCAGGTGCGGTTGGCGGCATACGACCCGCTGAGTGGTCGGCTCCTCGAGAACGGAAACGGATTTGTCCGTGAGTGCGCCGAAGACGAGGTCGGATTGCTGCTCGGGCGCGCGGGATTCACCGCCGATCTCTCGGGCGGAGCCATGCGAGGTCTCTTCCAAGCCGGCGATTCGTGGATTCCCACCGAAAATCTCTTCCGCCGGGACGCCGACGGCGACTACTGGCTGATCGACCACAAGAACACGGTCATTTCCACGCTCCGCGGTCCCGTGTTCACCCAGCCGATCGTCGACGCGTTGTCGAGTGTGGCGCGGGTGGATCTTGCCGTCGCATACGGAGTCGGTGACGCGCCGCATCAGCTGGCGGTCGCTGCCGTGACATGGCGTCCGGGACGGCAGTTCCGTTCTGCCGAGCTTGCAGAGGCCCTCTCGCGCATCGCTTTCGACGCTCGTCCGGATATCGTGCACGTGGTTGACGAGATCCCGGTGGGTTCGTCGTACCGTCCGAGCTCCACTGCGTTGGCTGCGGCCGGATTGCCGGCGCCGGGGCCACGGACCTGGTTCCTCGATTCCGAGTCGCAGTCGTACAAGCGGCTGACCAAGGCAATCGCCGCGCAGTTGATGCCGACGAGGGTGAGCACCGGAGCACGGTAGCCTGAGGACATTCTGTTTGATCGGTTCGAGAGGACTCACGTGGCTATTGATTCGACGTTGCTCAGCATTTTGGCCTGCCCCCAGGACAAAGGCCCGCTGTTGCTGGTCGGGGACGAGTTGCTCTACAACCCGCGCCTGCGTCGTGCCTACCCGATCGAGAACGGCATTCCCGTTCTGTTGATCGACGAGGCACGCGATGTAGCGGACGACGAGCACGAGAAGTTGCTCGCGCGGGCTGAAGGCTAGATCGGTAATTCACCGGTCAGGTACCGCTGGAGGTTCGGAGCCACCAGCGGTACCAAAGCGTCAACGCTCAATGATGCGAGCGGTTCGAGTCCGAGCACATATCGCGTGACAAGCAGTCCGGCCATCTGAGAGGCCACCAATTCCGCTCTGATCAAGCCGGTACCAGGTGGTGTGTCCACCCGCGGAATGATGTCGCGCAATACGACATCGAGCAGAAAGCTCTGGATCAACTGCGATCCGTCGCCGGAAATGGCTGATCGAAAAGCCGCCAGAATCGCCGGCTGGTGTTCTGATTCCCACAGCCCGATTACTGCTCTGAGTAGATTTTCGCCGAGATTTTCGGTCGGAGAGGAGTGAACCGGTCCCAATACCTGGACTGGATCGATCGGTAGCGCGATCGCAGCGGTGAACAACTGCTCCTTGCTTCCGAAATGATGATGAATCATGGCCGGATCGACGTCAGCGGCCGCAGCTATCGATCGAACAGTTGTTCGTCGAAAACCGTTCTGGGAGAACGCCCGTCGCGCCGAATCGAGGATCTGCGCGCGAGTCTCCGACTTGCCCGGTCGTCGCCCCGAACGAATCGGTACCGGACTCGTGTCCTTGTCGGTCATGGAGTGCGGCGATCGAGTGTGGCCGCGGCCAGCGATAGCGCGGCGGCGGCGAAGCCCGCCATGACGGCGAGATCACGCCACATCTGACCCGTCGCGTCGGCATGCATTGACACTTGCTGAAGTGCGTCGACGGCGTAGCTCAAGGGGAGGACGTTGCTGATCCATTCGAGCCAGGTCGGCAATTGGTCGCGCGGCACCAGGAGTCCGCAGAGGAAGAGCTGTGGAACCACAACTACCGGCATGAATTGCACCGCTTGGAACTCGGTCTTCGCGAATGCTCTGGCCAACAGGCCTAGCGCAACGCCCAGTATTGCGCCGAGAACTGCAATGACGATGACCCAGGCAAGACTGCCGGCGATGGTGAGTCCCAGGAATCCGAAAGCAACCGCGCACGCGAGGGCTGCCTGGGCGGCGGCGGAGAGCGAAAATGCCGCCCCGTATCCGGCGAGAAGGTCGAGTTTGCCCATTGGAGTGGTGAGCAGGCGTTCGAGGGTTCCTGAACTGCGTTCGCGCTGCATGGCGATGGACGTGACCAGGAACATCACCACAAACGGCAAGATTCCCAACATCGTGATCGCCACTCGTTGGAAGAGCGAAACCTGGCCGGGTGGCGTGGGTACGTCTTGGTAGAGGAAATACAGCAAGATCATCAACAACGACGGGACCAACAAGATCATGGCCACCGTGCGATGGTCCTGGCGGAGCTGAAGCAGAATGCGGACGGTCGTAGCACCGAAGATCCTGATGCTCATGATATTTCGCCTCCGACGGGTGAAGTCCGAATCAGCTCGAGAAAGGCGTCCTCTAGCCGTTCACATCTGGTTTTGGCGCGCAATTCATCGGGTGTGAGTTGAGCGAGGAGATGCCCGTCTCGCATCAGGATCAGTTCAGCGCAGTGGTCGGCCTCATCCATGACGTGGCTGGAGACCAACAGGGTAGTTCCGCTGCGGGCAAGGTCGGCAAATCGTTCCCACAGTTCGACACGAAGCACCGGATCGAGGCCGACGGTGGGTTCGTCGAGGATCAACACATCAGGTGACGCCACCAACGCGCAAGCCAGCGAGACTCGCCCGCGTTGACCACCAGACAGATCGCCGGCGGTCTGGTCGGCGTATCGGCTCAATCCGACGGCGTCGACCGCTGCTGCGACGTCGGCGCCGGACTTGCCGTAGAGAGCGCCGAAGTACTGGACGTTTCGAGTGACCGTCAGGTCGCCGTACACGCTGGGGGATTGGGTGACATATCCGACCCGGCGGCGAAGAGCAACGGAACCGGCGAGGTCGCCCAGCACTCTGACCTCACCACTTTCGACGATCTGTGTTCCGACAATCGCGCGCATCAGGGTTGTCTTGCCGCAGCCGGACGGGCCGAGCAGTCCGGTGATCGATCCTGCTGATACCTGCAGGTCAAGCGAGTGAAGAACTTCGTGCTTGCCGCGAATGACTCGTAGTCCGCGGATATCTATTGCCGGCGTTGTGGTCACGGTTCGCCTCGTTTCAATAATTCATCACTTGTTGAATTATGCGACTCGGCCGACCGATGAGTCAACGGCGTGGGCACAATCGAAGGGTGAGCATCGAGACCTTGGAAAATGTGGAGAACCCGTTGGAAGCGGGCCTGACAATTCTCGGCTCGACCCTGACCGTCGACGACATCTCGCTGAGGATCGTCGAGGTCGAGGCGTACGGAGGGGAGAAGGACGGGCCATGGCCGGATCCGGCAGCACATTCGTATCGGGGGAGAACGCCGCGGAACAGCGTGATGTTCGGGCGGGCGGGGCGTCTCTACGTCTACCGCAGCTATGGAATGCACTTTTGTATGAACATCTCGTACGGCCCGGATGGTGTTGCGGGTGGTGTTCTGCTCCGAGCGGCCGAAATCGAGGCCGGTCACGATGTGGTGTCTGCTCGGAGATCGCCGGATCGACCATCTCACCAATGGGCCAGAGGGCCGGGTAATCTCGGTGCTTCTGTCGCAATCACGTTGGCGGACAACGGAACAGACGTGTTCAACCCTGCCTCGCGGATTCGGCTCGAATTGGGCGAGTCGAAGGAATGGGTCAGTGGACCGCGGGTGGGGGTCAGTACCGCGGCGGAGGTTCCGTGGCGCCTGTGGATCCCGGACTCGCGAGCGGTGTCCGCGTATCGCCGAAGCCCGCGAGCGCCGGTCATTTCGTGAAGATGGGATGATCGAGTCCGTGACTGAGAATATTCTCGACGAACTGACCTGGCGCGGGCTGATCGCCCAATCAACCGATCTCGACGCTTTGCGTAAAGATCTCGAGGCCGGACCGGTCACGTTGTATGCGGGCTTCGACCCGACCGGACCGAGCCTGCACGCAGGTCACCTGGTTCCGCTCCTCGCGCTCAAGCGGTATCAGCGCGCCGGCAACCGCCCGATCGTTCTTGCCGGCGGTGCAACGGGCTTGATCGGAGACCCCCGTGACGTCGGGGAACGGACGATGAACTCCGCCGATACCGTCGCGGACTGGGCAGGTCGCATCCGTGGTCAGCTCGAACGATTCGTGGATTTCGACGATTCGCCGACGAGCGCGGTCATCGAGAACAACATGAACTGGACCGGCAAGATGTCGGCCATCGACTTCCTGCGTGATGTCGGCAAACACTTCTCCGTGAACGTCATGCTTGCGCGTGACACCGTGAAGCGTCGTCTCGAGTCGGACGGGATGTCGTACACCGAGTTCAGCTACATGCTGCTCCAGGCCAACGACTACCTGCACTTGCGACGCGACCTCGGCTGCACTCTGCAGGTCGGCGGGTCCGATCAGTGGGGCAACATCATTGCCGGCGTCGAACTCAACCGTCGTGTCGACGGTGAGAGCGTTCATGCAATGACGGTTCCGCTGGTGACCTCGGCCGATGGCAAAAAGTTCGGAAAGTCGACCGGTGGCGGAAGTTTGTGGCTCGACCCCGAGATGACCAGCCCGTACGCCTGGTACCAGTACTTCGTGAACACTGGCGACGCCGACGTGATCAAGTACCTGCGCTGGTTCACCTTCCTGACTGCGGACGAACTCGCGGAGCTGGAGACTGCAACAGCGGAGCGGCCGCATGCGCGAGAAGCGCAGAAGCGACTTGCCGCGGAGATGACGACCTTGGTTCACGGGGAACACAACACCCGTGCTGTCGAGCTCGCCAGTCAGGCGTTGTTCGGCAAGGCGGAGCTGGCGGAACTCGACGAGTCGACGCTAGCCGCGGCGCTGAAAGAAGCATCGGTCAGCGAATTGGCACCGGGGGAGCCGCGCACGATCATCGATCTGCTCGTGACGAGCGGCTTGTGCGAGAGCAAGGGGGCCGCTCGACGCGCCGTGAAAGAGGGCGGTGCTTCGGTGAACAACCAGAAGGTGTCGGCCGACGACTGGGAGCCCACCGCATCCGATCTGCTTCACGGCAGCTGGTTGGTCGTCCGGCGCGGAAAGCGCAACTTCGCCGGCGTGAGAATCCTTCCAAACTGACGTGTGTGGGGTCACAGTTGTCTTGCGGGGCTCCTGTGGCCGATGGTGGCCCGCCTCCGGGCGGGCTACCAGCGGATTTAACCTGTCGAACATCTGCGACCTGCACGTTTGACGCTCAGTTTTCATTCGCGTAACTTTGTCCAAGTCAGAGCGACACGGACACCAACCCCGACCGACAGGCCGGGGAAACGCGGTTGGACGAAGTCGGAGACATTCACGCTCAGCGGGAACTTGCTTCCCTGGAGCGAACAAGCTAAGATTGTAACCCTTGCCCCGGAGCTTTCAACCTGGTTGAAGTGATGGTGTGTGCGTGTTCTTTGAGAACTCAACAGTGTGTCGATGAATGTCAGT
>NZ_JASHKY010000070.1:0-312 GCF_030056935.1 Rhodococcus sp. IEGM 1302
TACCCACAGCATTCGAGGGAGCCACGGTAGCGGTCAGATCAACCGCAGTACCCGTGATCGCCGTCGCCGGAACCGAGAGCGACGTCGTGGTCTCCACATCCACCGGAGCCGGATCGGAGACCGTCACCGTCTGAGCCGACGCCGAGGAGCTGACAAAGCCAGCACCGGCGGTGAAGTCAGCCGTAACACTCTGCGCACCAGCAGCATCGAACGAATGGCTCAATGTCGCAACACCACCAGTCACCGTGACCGGAGTGCCGATTGCCGTGCCGTTCGACTTGAACTGCACCGTACCCACAGCATTCGAGGGAG